>JBFHEQ010000333.1:0-4328 GCA_041584075.1 Hydrogenophaga sp. | reverse complement strand
GGGGCGCAGCCAGCCCGACACCTTGATCCCCAGCTGTTCGGCCGGGCGTGATTCCGTGCGCTCACCACCGATCAAGCCGGGTCGCACGAAGGTCAACGAAGGGAAACCGAGCGGTTGCAGGTCGCGCTCCAGCTCTCCCTTGGTGCGCGAATAAAACACCCGCGACGCCGCATCGGCCCCCAGGGCCGAGTTCAACGCAAAAGCCCGTGCGCCACGGCGGCGCGCCAGCTCGGCCACATGCAGGGGGTGGTCGTGGTCGACCCGGTAAAACGCCGCCCTGGACCCGGCTTTTTTGATGGTGGTGCCCAGGGTGCAGATCACCGCATCGACCGCCCACCAGGGTTCGTCTGCCGGCAAGGCTTCAAAGTCCACCACCGGGTTGAGCAGTTTGGGGTGCGCGGCCAGTGGGCGCCGGGTCGGCGCCACCACCTGCACAACACCCGTGTGGTCCAGCGCCTGCTGCAACACCGACTGGCCGACCAACCCGGTGGCGCCCACCAGCAATAGGCGGCGGCTCAATTGGGCTCCCGGCGCAACTCGCGGATGCGCCGCTCCATGGCGTCGCGGTCCAGCGGATCGTCGGTCTGGGCAATGTACATCTCGAGGTCGGCCACCGCCAATTGCGCATCGCCCATCTCGGCCCAGGCCAGCCCCCGGTCGCGGTATTCGCTCCAGGCGTCTGGCACCAGGATCAGCAGGCGGTCTTGCACGGCAATGAGACGCAGCCAGTCTTTTTGCGACTGGTGGATTTCTTTCAAGTTGCGCAGCATGCGCGCCAGGATGTCGCGCGAAGGCGTTCCCTGCAGATACAGCCCCACGGGCACGTCAAAATCGTCGACCAGCCCGTGGCGTCGCCGGTACGGCTCCAGCCGCTCCGACAGGTCTTCGCGGCTGAGCGACTGCCCGGTGAACGGATCGATCACCACCTGCCCGTTGGGCAGGTTGACCTTGACCATGAAATGCCCCGGAAACCCCACACCCCGGGCCCTCAGGCCCAGGCCCTGCGCCAGTTCCAGCCAGATCACGGCCAGGGTGATGGGAATGCCCCGGCGGGTGCGCAGCAAGACATTCAAATAGCTGTTGTCGGGGTCGTAGTAGTTGTTGACGTTGCCACCAAAGCCCAGATCGTGAAAGAAGAACTGGTTGAGGGTGCGCAGACGTTCCAGGGGTTCGTCGTGGTGGACGCAGCGACGGCGCAACCGGGCCAGCAATTGGTCGACATCCCCCAGCACCTCCTGTACATCCAGATCGGGGTATTCGTCCTGGGCAATCGCTGCGGCGGCCTCCAGCAAGGGCAGGCTCTCGTCGTCCTTCACCAGCGAGGCGAAATAGCCCAGGGGTGTCGGGTTGAGAAAATCGAATGCGGTGGACATGGCTCTGCAGCAGTCAGTGTGGTGTTTCGCACAATGGTACCGTCAGACGCATGCCTGCGGCATTCGCAGGTTACCCGGCGCGTCAGCGTTTCAGCAATTGGCGCAGCTTCACACCAGCGATCGCCAGCACACCGAAATAAACGGCGGCCGCACCGATCACGCTGCCGGCCAGCCACAGCACCCGCAACAGGTGCCCACCGTCGTAATCCACCCAGTTGATGGCGGAAGCTGCCCACAGCAAGGCCACAGCCATCAGGGCGCTGGCCGCAAACACCTGCAACCCAAACCGCAGCCAGCCGGTTGAAGGGGTGTAAGCCCCCCGCCGAATCAAGCCCACCAGCAGCCATGAGGCATTGACCATGGCGCCCAGGCCAATCGCCAGCGCCAGGCCCGCATGGGCCAGGTAGGGCACAAACAGCAGGTTCATGCACTGGGTGAGCACCAGCACCACGATGGCGATCTTCACCGGCGTGCGGATGTCTTGTCGCGCATAAAAACCCGGCGCCAGCACCTTGATGGCCACCAGCCCCAGCAAACCGGCCCCGTAACCCATCAGCGCCACCGCCGTCTGGTTGACGTCGGCCGCCTTGAAGGCTCCGTAGTGGTAGAGCACGGCCACCAGCGGCTTGGCAAAGGTCAACAAAGCCACCGCGCTGGGCACGGCCAGCAAGACCACCAGGCGCAGACCCCAGTCGAGCAGCTGGCTGTAGCGCGCACCGTCATCGGCCGCGCGTGCGGCTGCCAGCTGGGGCAGCAACACCACGCCCAGGGCCACGCCCAGCATGGCGGTGGGGAACTCCATCAGGCGGTCGGCATAGGTGAGCCAGCTCACGCTGCCGCTCACCAGGTGCGAGGCGATCTGGGTGTTGATCAGCAGCGAAATCTGCGCGACGCTCACGCCCAGCAAAGCGGGCAACATCAGCGTGGTCACGCGCCGCGTGCCCGGATGGGCCCAAGCCGTCTGGAGCGAGGACCAGCGCAGGCTGATGCGCGGCAGCATGCCGATTTTCAGCAGGGCCGGAATCTGCACACCCAGTTGCAGCGCACCGCCCAGCATCACACCCGCCGCCATCGCATAAATGGGCTCAATGCCCATGGACCTGAACCAGGGCGCGCCCCAGTAGGCCGCCGAAATCATGCACACGTTGAGCAACACTGGCGTGGCCGCTGGCACCGCGAAGTGCTTCCAGGTGTTCAGAATGCCGGCGGCCAGGGCCACCATGGACATGAAGGCGATGTAGGGGAACATCCAGCGCGTCATGAACACGGCCGCCTCGAACCCCTGGGGATTCTGCTGCAGACCGCTGGCCATGGCCCACACCAGCAGAGGGGCTCCCGCCACGCCGATCACACAGGTCAGGGTCAGGGCCCAGGCCAGCACCGTGCCGATCTGGTTGACCAGGGTGCGGGTGGCCTCGTCGCCCTCGGTGGCGCGCATGCCCGCCAGCACCGGTACAAACGCCTGACTGAACGCGCCCTCGGCAAACAGGCGGCGCAAGAGGTTGGGGATGCGGAACGCCACATTGAAGGCGTCGGTCAGGGCGCTGGCGCCAAAAGCCGAGGCCATGAGCAGCTCCCGCACCAGGCCCGTGATGCGCGAAGCCAGGGTCAACAGGGAGACGAGAGAGGCGGATTTGATCAATGACACCCGCGCAGTGTACCCAAGGCGGGTACCGATCCCGGCATATAACGCGGTGGCGTGCTAGAATCTTCGGCTTTGCTGGCAACATCGCCAAACATTTGAAGGATATTCACCATGGCAACCAAGCCCAAGAAAAAGAACCCCCGCCTGGCATCGGGCCGTAAACGCGTCCGCCAGGACATCAAGATCAACGCTGCGAACACTTCGCTGCGTTCCAAGTACCGCACCGCTGTCAAGAACGTCGAAAAGGCTGTCTTGGCTGGCGACAAGGAAAAAGCCACCGAACTGTTTGCCAAGATGCAAAAAGTCGTGGACATCGTTGCCGACAAGGGCATCTTCCACAAAAACAAGGCCGCTCGCGACAAGAGCCGCCTGTCGACCAAAGTCAAGACGCTGGCCACCGCCGCCGCCTGAGACTCTCACGGGACTGGCCCCGGCCAGCCCCACAGCCCCGACCTGAAAAGGTCTGCCGTTTGAAACCGGTGCGCTGCCAGCAAAAAAAGTGGAAAACCGCCGCGTCGCAAGACCCGGCGGTTTTTTCATGGGCGCTTCATTCAGTTCCGGTCGCCCCCGATCAAGCCGCCCAGCAACCCCCCGGCGATGCCGCTGGTCAGACCCCCTTGCTCGCCCCCGGAGCCCCCGCCGCCCTGCATGCGCGGTGCGGCCGCAAAGATGCGCGAGGCCAGGCGCGCAAACGGCAGCGACTGCATCCAGACCGTGCCCGGCCCTTTCAGCGTGGCAAAGAACAGCCCCTCGCCACCGAACAGCGCCGTTTTGACGCCACCCACAAACTGGATGTCGAAATCGACGTCGGCGGTGTAGGCCACCACGCAGCCCGTGTCCACCCGAAGCACTTCGCCCGGCTGGAGCTGGCGCTCCAGTACCGTACCGCCCGAATGCACAAAAGCCAGGCCATCGCCTTCAAGCTTTTGCATGATGAAACCTTCACCACCAAAGAAGCCCGTGCCCAGCTTGCGCTGAAACGCGATGCCCAGTGACACACCCTTGGCGGCACACAGGAACGCATCGCGCTGGCAAATCATCTTGCCGCCGTACTGGCTCAGGTCGAACGGGATGATCTTGCCCGTGTAGGGTGCCGCAAAGGCCACCTTGCGTTTGCCGCGCCCCTCGTTGGTGTAGACCGTGATGAACAGCGACTCGCCCGTGATCAGGCGCTTGCCGGCGCCGAGGAGCTTGCCCATCAGGCCCGACGATCCCGAGGCGGCCGAACCGTCGCCAAACACGGTGGTCATCTGGATGCCGTCTTCCATGTACATCATGCTGCCGGCCTCGCCGACCGCGGCCTCGCCGGG
>JBFHEQ010000332.1:0-4337 GCA_041584075.1 Hydrogenophaga sp. | reverse complement strand
TTCGTGACCCACCTGCGGCAGACCTTGGAAGGCGGTTTTTCCGACGGCATTGAATGATGTGGCCGTGGTGGCGTTGAAACACGCCCACCACCCTTGGTCGGATCGATCAGACAAATACTAGGGTTAACCCTGATAATCGGGGTTCAACTCCAATAAACGATCCAAGGAAACCCGTTGTCGACCGCCAGCGTGTTCACGCTCCCCACCACCCCAGCCCATGCTTTCAGCCACTGGCTCCAGAAGGGCCTGAACGGCCTTCGCTTCGCCGCCACGCCGGCCGTTGCCCCCGCTGTGCGCCCTCATCGCGCCAATCGCCAGGAAGCCGACAAGCTGCGCGCGCTCGCCCGCGACATGATGCGCATCGACGCCGGCTCCGCCGCCGACATGTTCGCCGCAGCCGACCGCCACGAGTTCGGCTACAGCGCCTGAACTGCGGTCGCAGCACCATGAAAAATGCCCGCAGCTGCGGGCATTTTTCATGGTGGCCAGGGCACACGAAGCCTCAACCCATCAGACGCGTCAGCGCTTCCTGGTACTTGGCCGAGGTCTTTTCAATGATCTCCTTGGGCAGGCGCGGCGCTGGCGGGGACTTGTCCCAGGGCTTGCCGCTCACCTGGGCGGCTTCCAGCCAGTCGCGCAAGAACTGCTTGTCGTAGCTGGGCGGGTTCTCCCCGACCACATAACTTTCGGCGGGCCAGTAGCGCGAGCTGTCGGGCGTGAGCACTTCGTCCATCAGCACCACCTTGCCGGCCTTGTCGAGGCCGAACTCAAACTTGGTGTCGGCAATGATGATGCCCTTCTTGAGCGCAATGTCGGCTGCCGCCTTGTAGAGCGCCAGCGCCAGGTCACGGATCTGGCCGGCGACGTCGGCGCCGACCATCTCCACCGTTTTTTCGAAGGTGATGTTTTCGTCGTGCTCGCCCATTTCGGCCTTGGCCGCTGGCGTGTAGATCGGCTCGGGCAGCTTGGAGGCGTTCTGCAGACCCTCGGGCAGCGGCACACCACAGACCGAACGGCTCTCCTGGTACTCCTTCCAGCCGCTGCCAGCCAGGTAACCCCGCACCACCGCCTCCACCGGGATCGGCTTCAGGCGCTGGACCAACATGGAGCGGTCGATCACCTGGGCGCGCTCGGCGTCCGTCACCACGCTCTCGGGCGCATCACCGGTGAGGTGGATGGGGCAGATGTTCAGGCCCTTGGGGCCGAGCTGGTCGAACCAGAACAGCGACAGGCGGGTGAGCAAGGCGCCCTTGCCAGGAATCGGCTCGCCCATGATCACGTCAAAGGCGCTGATGCGGTCAGATGCCACCATCAGGATGCGGTCGTCGCCCACGGCGTAGTTGTCGCGCACCTTGCCACGCGCGAGCAGCGGCAAGGACTTCAAGGTGGATGTGTGCAGGGCGGTAGTCATGTTCGTCGGCGCAGAAAGAGGGACGGGCAAGAAAAAAGCCCGGATGACGAACAGTCAGCGGGCTTTGAACCATTCCGGGAGATTATCGCAGGTCGTTTCGGCCCCGGTGTGACAAGGTCGGCAAGCGCTTCAGGCGCCGGGTCGCAAGGTCCAGCGCGCCAGCGTCTCCCGCTCCCGCTCCAGCCGCAACCCTTGTTGCGCATGGTCCATGGCCCGCTCGGCCTCTTGCCGGGCAGCGGTGCTCAAAGGTTCCTGTGTGTTGGCCGCCATCAGGGCCAGCCCGCGCTGCAAGGCCAACCCGACCTCCAGCATGTGGGCGCCATCGCGGGCAATGGGCTCAAACACATCGCGCAACAGGGCATCCAGGTCCACCGGCACCACGGTCACGCGGTCGAACCGCACATCGGGCTTCGTTTCATCGGCGAGGTCGTGTGAGCCGTCGATCAGCAGACGGGTCAACACCCCCACCACCAGCACCGCCGTCCCGGGATCGTTCACCGCTGGCGACAACGCCCGCTGGGCGATTTCGCTGAGGATGACCAGGCCAAAGCGCGGGTCCTGCTCCTCGGTGCGGTCCCGGCTCACCACAAAAGCCTGGGCCATGGCCTGCAACGCTTTGGCATCGGGCGCATGGGGCCCCACCAGCACCGCGAGCACGCTCGAAGGCGCCAGGTAATCGCCGGGACGCACGCGCACATGCAGCAGCGCTTCGTGTTCCCCGGCCTGCTGTTGCAATGCGGCGAGATCGATGTACTGCAAGAAACCGGTGCGCTCGCCCTGCACCCGCACCCCCGAAGGCAGCTCCAGAGGGGCGTCTTCCCGCCCACCGAGTGCCGGCGCCAGGTGCCAGTTGCGCAAGGGCGGCAGCGCTGCGTTTTCCACCGTGGTGATGGTGTGGCTCATGCGGCCCAGCTTGGACAAGGTGTCGATCCAGCGCAGCAAAGCGAGGATCAGGTAGCCCAGCACATAGATGGTGAAGCCCAGCAGCACAAAGCGGCCGGTGTCGCCGTAGTAGTCCAGTCCCAGCGCGGTCAGGGCCACCATGGCGAAGATGAACGAGGCGATGAAGGCCGAGATCGCGTGCTGGGCGCTGTCGTCGGCCATCACAAGCCGGGTGGCGCGCGGGGTGGCACTTGAAGCGGCCGAAGCAAAAGCACTCACCAGAATGGAGAGCGAAAACGTGCTCACCGTCAACATGCTGGACGCAATGATGGTGAGCAGGCCTTCCAGCGCGGGCTGGCCGATGTTGGGCATGCCGGCCGGCAGCGGCCATCGGTTGGCCAGCGCCGCCATGAGCGCCACCGCCACCGCGGCCACGCTCCAGAACGTGGGGCGAAACCAGAGCTTGCCGTAGAGCCGGCGCCAGATCAATTGCAGTTTGAACATGTCTGGTGATGATAGGGTCTTGCGCCGTGGAACGAGGACATGAAAGCGGAGGCCTGCCAGCCGGCCCTAAGGTTTCCCGAGCTTGATCCTCACCTGGAGGTCGCGCGCCAGCTTCTCCACCGACGCGAGGTCGGTCTTCGCCTGACGCAGAAATTCGGCGTCAAGCTGGCTGGGGTCGGCCCAGTAGCGCCCGGCAACCTCACATTTTTTGGCCAGCGCCGTGAGCCCCAGGCGTTCCAGCTCTTGCCCCAGTTCGGTCCACTGCACCGCGATGGCGCCTTCGGTGGTGTGGTTTTTCTGCCCTTCCTGCAGGCCTCGGGAATAGGCCTGGGTCATGCGCAGCGTCTGAATCACCTTGTTGACCGCCTGCAGGCTCTCCTGCTGGCGGTTGGACTTGGCGCGCGACAGGTTGCGCAGCCAGGTGGCCACGTGGGTGCCAATGACCTTGGCGATGGCGATGGCCGAGAGGGTTTCAGTGGACATGGCGTTTCGGCATCCAGCGGGTGACATGGCGGAACAGTCCACAGCGGGCGCATGGGATCCTGCATGAAACGGTTGCAGAACCGGGCAGCGCCGAAGCGGGCTGAGCCGAACACCTCCGAATGTACCCGGCCATCCGCCCGCCCCGCCAGGCACCCAGCACACCCTCCGGGCCCCTGGGCCAAACAGAAAAGGCCACCGCTGGGGTGGCCTTTTGAGGTGCTGCAACGGAGGGCTTGCAGCGCGGGGGTCAGTTCACCATTTGTGCCAGTTCGCCCTTGGCATAACGCGCGGCCATCACGCTCAGGCTGTCGCCCTTGATCTTGCCGCCCTGGCCTTCGCAGCCGAACTGCAGGTAACGCTGCTTGGCCACCTGCTTGGCGGCTTCGCGCGCAGGCTTGAGCCATTCGCGAGCGTCGAACTTCTCGGGGTTCTCGGCCAGGAACTTGCGCACGGCGCCGGTCATGGCCATGCGGATGTCGGTGTCGATGTTGATCTTGCGCACACCATGCTTGATGGCTTCCTGGATCTCTTCCACCGGCACGCCGTAGGTCTGCTTCATCTGGCCACCGTACTGGTTGATGATGTCCAGCAGGTCTTGTGGCACGCTGCTGGAGCCGTGCATCACGAGGTGGGTGTTGGGGATGCGGGCGTGGATTTCCTTCACGCGGCTGATCGCCAGGATGTCGCCCGTGGGCTTGCGGCTGAATTTGTAGGCGCCGTGGCTGGTGCCGATGGCGATGGCCAGGGCGTCGAGCTGGGTGGCCTTCACGAAGGTGGCGGCTTCCTCGGGGTCGGTCAGCATCTGGGCGTGGTCCAGCTTGCCGGCGGCACCCACGCCGTCTTCTTCACCGGCGTCGCCGGTTTCCAGGTTGCCCAGGCAGCCCAGTTCACCTTCAACGGTGGCGCCGATCTTGTGGGCCATGTCGACCACCTTGCGTGTCACATCGGTGTTGTATTCAAAGCTGGCCGGCGTCTTGCCGTCTTCCATCAGCGAGCCGTCCATCATCACCGAGCCAAAGCCCAGATCCAGCGCGCCCTGGCAGATCTTGGGCGAGGT
>JBFHEQ010000331.1:0-4340 GCA_041584075.1 Hydrogenophaga sp. | reverse complement strand
GAGGCCATGCGCGCCGGAATCAGCACCGTGAAGGGCTGGACCAGAGGTGGCGGCGCGCTCATGGGATGGGGCTGGGCGCGGGCGGGCGGGCGGCCTCTTCGTCGGTGATCGTGCGCGCCTCGTGTTCCAGCAAGACGGGGATGCCATCACGGACAGGATAGGCCAGGCGCGCGCTGCGCGAGATCAGTTCCTGGGTTTCCCGCTGGAAGATCAAAGGGCCCTTGGTGACCGGGCAGACCAGGAGTTCAAGCAATTTGGTGTCCATGCCGCGATGATAGTCGCGCCGGGGTCGCTATGAACGGGAAACCAGCTTATCGAGGCGTTGGTCCAGGGCTTCAAAAAAACCGGGCTCCGGGCGCAATTCCAGCGGAACGGTCCAGAGCGCCGGGCGCTTGGCCTGGGGTGTGGCCCGCCAGAGGGGAAACAGTTTGACCGCGTCCTTTTCGGTGCAGATCAATGTGCCGCTGCAGGCCGCCATGGCGGCCGAGAGCGTGGCGCTGTCCGCATGGTCGGGCAGGGCGATCGTTGTTTGCAGCTGGAGGCCGCGTGCGCGCAGCATCTCGAAAAAAGCCTCGGGCAAGGCGATGCCGGCGATGGCGATCACAGGGGATCCTCGCAGCGAGGCCAGCTCGATGTGCTCGTCGTTCGGCCCGCGTGCGTGGTCGGCCAGTCGGCGCCTGGCCTGGTAGAGCGGGGCTCGGGCCGCCGGGATGGACGCCGTCGGTGTCTGTCCTTCTGCGGTTTGCTGAAGGGTGAGGTCAGGCTGAAAAGCCTGGTGGGGTCGCGGCGGCCAGGGCTCTCGCAACAGACCTGCCGGCAGCAGCCACCCGTTGCCCACGCCGCGGCTGTCAAACACGGCGACCGACAGATCGCGGCCCAAAGCGAGATGTTGCAAGCCGTCGTCGCACAAGAGCAGGTTGACTTTGGGGTACGCCGACAGCAGGGCGCGAGCGGCCACGGCGCGGCTGGCCCCGACAAAGACCGGAACGTCCGAATGGCGTTTGATCAGGGCTGGTTCGTCACCACTGTCGGCCGCGGGTGTTTCCGCCCGCACTTCGAGCACGCCGTCGCTCTGGCGCCCATGGCCCCGGGACACCACACCCGGACGCCAGCCACGGGCTTTCAGATGGTCCAGCAGTGACAGCACGGTCGGCGTCTTGCCTGCGCCACCCACCACCACATTGCCCACGACCACCACCGGAACAGGCAACCGGTGAATGGTGAACAGACCTCTGGCGTACAGCGTTCGCCGGATGCGGCTGATCAGGCCATAGAGACAAGACAGGGGCCACAGCAGGCGGGCCTGCCAGCCCCGTTCGCGCCAGATCGCCTGCCAGCGCGCCTGCCCTTGGTCTTGGCTCATGGGCAATCGGGCCTGAGAAACGTCAGGGGTCAGGGCTTGTTGCGCCCGGACTTGCCACCCGACTGCTGGGTGGCAAAGGTGATCTGAACCAGGCCAGCCCGACGCGCAGCGTCCATCACGTTGATCACCGACTGGTGGGTGGCGGCCGCGTCGGCGCTGATGATGATGATGGTTTCTTTGTTGTCCTGTGCGGATTGCATCAGCGCCCGGGTGAGCACTTCCACGGTCGCGCCTTCGACCAGACCCTTGTCGATGGCGTAGCGGCCATCGGCGCTGATCGAGACGATCACTTCCTTGGGGTGTTCACGCTGCGCCTCTGCGTCGGCCACCGGCAGGTTGACTTGCAGCTGGGTGAATTTGCTGTAGGTCGTGGTCAGCATCAGGAAGATGAGGACCACCAACAGGATGTCGATGAACGGAATCAGGTTGATTTCCGGCTCATCACGGGTGCCAGGGCGGAAATTCATGGCTTGCGCAGACTCACCAAATGGCGGGCAAAACGCTCCGAGGCCAGTTCCATGGCGAGCAGGAACTCGTCCACGCGGGCACGGAAGTAGCGCCAGAAGATGAGGGCTGGAATCGCCACGATCAGGCCAAAAGCGGTGTTGTACAGGGCAATCGAGATGCCGTGGGCCAGCTGCTCGGGGTTGCCGCCACCGGGGACGGTGCCCATGCCGCCGTCACCCCCCTGGGAGCCGAAAATCTCGATCATGCCGATCACGGTGCCGAGCAGGCCCAGCAAGGGCGCGGCAGAAGCGATGGTGGCGAGTGCACCGAGATAACGTTGCAACTTGGCGGCGCATTGGCGACCGGCGCCCTCAAGCGCAGAACGCAGGTCGTCTTCGCTGGCCCGTGGGTTCTGGTTGAGCGTGCGAAAACCACTGGCCAGCACTTCGCCCAGCACAGAATTCTGTTCAAGCTGGGTCACCACGTCGGCGCCCGGGACCCCGGTGCGTGACACCATGATGGCTTCGTCCAGCAGTTGTGGTGGCACGATCTTGGCCGTCTTGAGGCTGACAAAACGCTCGATAACCAGGGCCATGCCCAGGACGGAACAGATGATCAGCGGCCAGATGGGCCAGCCGGCCGCTTGTATGATGGAAAACAAATCGGGGCTCCGGAGATGGGTGGCCGCACGTGCCACCGGACTGCAATCTTTGGGATTATGTCTCAGCCCACTACCCCCATTGGAGTCTGGCCTTCCGGCCGGCCACGAACCGGCGCCCCATCGGGTGCCGTTTTCATGCACAGAAACTGTGGATAACTTTGTGAAGAACCTGAGGTTGAAGGTGCCGATGGCCGCGCCAGGGCACGTTTTCGACAGATCGATGACAAAACAGGCAGTGCAAAACGCTTCTAAATCAATAGCTTGGCGCGCAGCCTTTGTTTTGCGCGCACTTTCGGGCTACAGGGCCAGGAAAACCGTGGACTGTGGACACTTTTACGCCGGAGAGCCCTGTGCCTGAAGCTTTTCTAGGAAAAAATCCCGCCGGGCAGCGCTTGGTCTGGGCTGTTGGACCACTGATGCGCGCCATCGCAGACACGTTGTCGGCGCGTTTCAACCCGGTGACGGTGCGCGGCGAAATTTCGGGATTTTCGCGCGCGGCCAGTGGCCATTGTTACTTCTCCCTCAAAGACGAGACGGGGCAGATCCGCTGCGCCATGTTCCGTCGCAGCGCTGAACAGTTGGGCTTTGCGCCAAGGGACGGCGAGGTGGTCGAAGCCCACGGCAAGCTGGACGTTTACGGGCCGCGGGGCGACTTGCAGTTGATCGTCGAGACGCTGAAACCGGCGGGGCAGGGCAACCTCTATGAGCAGTTTCTCCGCCTGAAGGCGAAGCTGGAGGCCGACGGGCTTTTTGACCGCGAACGGAAGCGCCCACTGCCTTCGCAGCCACGCAGCATCGGTGTCGTGACTTCGCTGGGTGCCGCTGCTTTGCGCGACGTGGTGACCGCCTTGCGTCGGCGAGTACCCCACATCCCGGTGATGATTTATCCCGCTGCGGTTCAGGGTGTGCAGGCGCCGGTCGAGTTGTGTGCGGCTTTGCGCAGGGCCTACCAGCGCCATGGATCGTCGGGCGAGGCCGAAGTCTTGTTGCTGGTGCGCGGCGGCGGTTCGCTCGAAGACCTGTGGGCATTCAATGATGAGGCTGTGGTGCGCTGCATTGCGGAAGCGCCCATGCCGGTGGTTTGTGGGGTGGGCCACGAGACGGACTTCACGCTGGCCGATTTTGTGGCCGATTTGAGGGCCCCCACGCCGACCGCTGCGGCCGAGATGTGTGCACCGACGCGCGAGGTTCGACTGGGCGAGCTGGCGTACCTGGCGGAGCGGCTGGGCGATGCCCTCTGGAGCGGTATCGATGAACGCGCCCAACGCCTGGACCGCCTGGCCCACCGCATGGGCCGACCCTCGGCACGGCTGCACGAAGGAGAGCAAGGTTTGCTTGCCCTGCAGCACCGGCTTCAGCGCGGTCTTGCACTGACGGTGCAAGCTCAAAGCAATGTCCTCCAGCGGCTGGACACCCAGATGCCGCGCGCTGTTCATCAGCTGCTCGAGCTTCAGCGGCACCGGCTGGAGCATGCGCAAGCGCGGCTGTCCTCGCTGGACCCGCAACGGGTGCTGGAGCGCGGGTATGCCCTGCTGACAGACCCTGACGGGGGCGCCATCACGCAGGTCGAGCAGGCCCGGGCGGGGCAGCAGGTCCGCGCGCGACTCGCTGACGGGACGCTGGATTTGCGGGTTGAAGCGGGGCAGGAATAAAGACCTTGATCACCTCGGCGACATGGGCCATGCCTACAATGTCTGGTGCTCGGCCTGACGGCCGAGCCCAACACGACCCACCAACAGAAAGAGGAACCCCATGGAACACACTTTGCCCGCTTTGCCCTACGCCATCGACGCCTTGGCGCCTCACTACTCGCAAGAGACGCTGGAGTTCCACCATGGCAAGCACCACAACGCTTATGTGGTCAACCTG
>JBFHEQ010000330.1:0-4341 GCA_041584075.1 Hydrogenophaga sp. | reverse complement strand
CGCGCTGACCGTGGCCGAACAGGCGGCCGAAGTAGTCGAGGTTCTCGCGCACCGACAGCGTCGCGTAGAGGTTGCGCCCGAGCCCCTGCGGGTTGTAGGCGATGCGCGGGCAGACGCGGCGCCGATGCGCGGGTCGGGCCATGTCGCCGCCAAGCACGGTGACGTGGCCGCTTTGCAGCGCGCGGGCGCCCGCCACCAGCGCCAGCAGCGTGGATTTACCGACGCCGTCAGGACCGACGAAGCCGATGATCCCTCCCACGGGCAAGACCAGGTCAATGCCATCGAGGGCCACGACGCCGCCATAGCGGTGACCAACGCCCTGCACACGCACCGCAGGCGGATCGCCTTTCATCGCGCGTGCTCAGAAGCCGCCGGGACAGCTTCCGGCACATTCACTGACAACTTCGGAGGCCATGGCTCAGCGCCGACGCGAACATAGGCCATGCCCGGCAAGCCGGTCTTGACTTGCTCGCGATGCTGGCCAAGCAACGCCGGGTCGATCCGCGCACGCACCTTGAAGACCATCTTCTGCCGTTCGGACTGGGTCTCCACGGTCTTCGGCGTGAATTGCGCCACGCTGGCGACAAAATCGACCTGGGCCGGGATGACCAGGTTCGGCGCCGCGTCCAGCACAAGCCGCGCTTCGGCACCGATGGCCACGCGGCCGGCGACGGTTTCGGGCAGAAAGAAACTCATGGTCACGTCGGCCAGATCCACCAGCGTCACCACGCGCCCGCCCCCGGCGAGCATTTCGCCGGCATGGGTCAGAACGGTTTGCACGCGTCCGGCGCGCGGCGCGCGCAGCACCGCATCCGCGATCTCCACCTCCATGCGATCAACGGCCGCCAGTGCGGACTCGATGGCGGCCTCGGACTCGACAATCTGTGATCGTGCGACAAGCACCCCTGACTCGGCCTCGATGCGCTGCGATTTCGCCGCGCTCAGCGCAGCGCGGCTGGACTGCACGCGCACGTTGGCTGCGTCGAGCTGCTGGGCCGAGATGAAATTCTGCGCCACCAGTTCCGACGTGCGTCGCAGTTCCTTCTCGGCCAGGGCGAACTCGGCTTCGCGCTGCAAGATCAGGGCCGCCACGGTAGATACCGCTTGCTGCCTCTGGCGCACCAGCGCAGTCGCCGTTTCCCGCGCCGTGCGCGCCTGCCGCTGCTGGGCCTGGGCTCCGCGAAGTTGCGCCTCCAGCACTCGCGTGTCCATTCGCGCGATCTCGTCACCGGCAGCAACGAAGTCGCCCTCGTGCACACGCAGGCTCTGCAAGCGCCCGCCCGACTTGGCCGCCACATCGAGCGTCGTGGCCTCAAGGCGACCGTTCCCCCCCACAATGCCGTCTGGCAAACGGTCGGGGGCTGCCCAGCGCCAAGCCACGACGACGCCGGTGACGATCACAGCAGTGATCGCATACATGAAAGGCTTTTGCCAGCGATCAGGCAATTGCAAGGGAGGGACAATATTCCAAGTGTTTCGTTGATTGTAAGTTTGCTGCGGGCCCGAACCTTGACCGATCACAAAGGGTGCGAAAACGTCAAGCAACCGTCACCAGAGCGATCTGCGAGCCGCCAACAATGCCCATGCCTGCGGGAAGCCAACGCTGTGTACGGTGTCGGCATTTTTGATGGCACTGCGTGGGCACTTTCTTCCAGAATCGCTCGTGTCTATGCTGTTATTTGCAACGGCATAACGATCAGCGCGCTCAATGGCTTCCATAGATGTATCGGCGCGACAACGGCAGGGTGTTGGCCAGCTGGCCGGGCTTGCGATCCACGTTCTGGTAGATGGCCACGTCGTCGTAATCGAATGCATGGGCGCAGTGGGGCCGTGCACCCAGATCCGTGCTCCCTGATGCCTCTCATCGGACTTACCCTTTGTCGTTGGCCGGGGCGGTGTTGTTCATACGGTGAAGCAAGCGCTGCAACACGTCCATGGTCTCCCTGCGGGCGCGCTGCTGCGGGTGGTGGCCAACTCCAGGCAGCGCCGTCACTTCAAGCGGCATCAGACCATGACGAAACAAGGCCATCGCGCTGGGCCGCCAGCCATATTCATCGTCATTGCCGAACAACACGGAAACTGGACAACGCACGGCGGCAAGCTCGGCGCTCATGTCCCATTGAAGTGCCTGCGGGCTGGCCCAGGGCTCGTACCAGCCCCAGAACATGGTGTCGGTGTTGTCGCCATGGTGGCGCCGAAGTTTTTCACGCAGGCCGTCTTGCTCAAACGCGCGCCGCGCGACGGCCATGGCATCCACCATGAACTGATCCACAGCCATGGTTGGCGAGCAAGCCAGAACGCCGCATACCAGCTCAGGATGCGCCGCCGCAGCCAGCACCGACATGGCTCCTCCATCACTGTGGCCGAACATCAACGCCTCTTGGATTCCGAAGTGGCGCAACACCTCGCCAAGCACCGGCCCGGCCTCTTCACGCCGGTAACTGGGCTCGCGCCCACCCACCAGACGCTCGGATCGCCCATAACCATACCGGTCATAGGCCAGCACCGGCCAGCCGCTGGCTTCGGCCAACCCCTGAGGCAGATCTTTCCAGGTGGTGATGCAGTCCAGCCCGCCATGCATCATCACGATGCTCGGCTGCCCGTTGCCCACATCACCCCAGGTGGTGGCTGCCAGCCGATGGCCTCCCGCAAACAGTTCGTGTTCCTTCATTTCGTGCTTTTTCATCATGTCAATCTGCCTCCGGGTTGGGCATTGAAGAGGATCCACACAGCCTACAGGTCGGCCTGTCCAGTCAGCAACTGGCGCGCGACGGTGCGGCGCTGGATTTCGCCCGTACCGTCGGGTATGCGCATCACGCGGGCGAAGCGGTAGCCCTCTTCCAGGCGCAGTTCGTTGGTCAGGCCCATGCCGCCGTGGATCTGGATGCTGCGGTCCATCACGCGCCCCAGCATCTCGGTCGAAAATGCCTTGACCATGCTGACCTGCGCGGTGACGGCGCGGCCGCTGTCCAGGCGCCAGGCACAGTTCTGGATCATGGTCTTGGCGGCGTAGATGTCCATGGCGCTGTCGGCCAGCATGAGCTGGATGGCCTGGTGCTCGGCAATGGGCACGCCAAAGGTATTTCGCACCTTGGCATAGTCCACAGCTTGGTCCAGCGCCCATCGGGCCAGGCCCAGGCAAGATGCCGCCATGCCCATGCGCCCGGCGTTGACGCCGTCCATGGCCACCGCCAGTCCGCGCCCGACTTCGCCGAGCCGGTGGTCGTCGCGCACACGCACGCCGTCGAGCACGATGACGCCGGTGTCGCCGCCCAGGTGGCCCATGGTGTTGATGATGCGCGGCACGGAAAAACCGGGCACGCGCGTGTCGACGAAGAAACCGGTGACGCCGCCCTTGTGGCGCGCCGCGGCTTCGGGGTCGGTCAGCGCGAACACCATGGCGTAATCGGCGTAGGGCGAGTTGGTGATCCACTGCTTGGTGCCGGTGAGCACCCATTCGTCACCGTCGCGCACGGCGCGGGTTCGCATGCCGAATACATCGGAGCCTGCATCGGGCTCGCTCAGACCAAAGCACAGGGTCTTGTCGCCGCTGGCGATGCGATCGCGGTATTGCGCGAAGATGTCCGGCTTCAGGTGCCGCAGCACCGGCGAAAGACCGTTGGTGAAGGGCGATGGCAGCACCACCGTCTGCACAAGAGGCTGGGCCGGACCCACGCGGTGGTTGAGCACCTCCTGCACATGGGCCATGACCTGCGCGCCCTGCCCGCCGCCGCCCAGTGTTTCGTCGCCAAACAGAGTGTAAAAACCCAACTCGGCCGAGCGCTTGCGCACCTGCTGGCGCAGCGCCAGCGCCTCGGGCACATAACGACCGCTGGCATCGAACAAGCTGCGTTCGCTGCCCAGCAGGTCGTGGTGGCGCTGCTGCAGCGGCAGCACTTCGCGCTCCACGAAGCGCAGCACTGCCTCGGCAATCGCCACGGTATCGGGATCGATGGTGAAGTCCATATGGGAAACCTCGGCGCTACAACAGCCGGAACTTCGGCAGCGTGACCTCGTCGGTCACATCGTCGTACTGCACCGTCACACGCTGGCCGATGCGCACCGCCTCCACATCGTCGGTGACGATGTTGGTCATCATGCGCGCGCCCTCGTCGAGGTCGATCACCGCCACCACGTAGGGGGTGTCGGCCTTGAAGGCCGGACCGGCCGGCCGACGCGCGATGGTGTAGCTGTAAATGGTGCCGGTGCCGCGCGCATCGACCCATTCGACGGCGTCGGAATGGCAGTGCGGGCACAGGACGCGCGGATAGAAATGGTGCTTGCCACAGTCATGGCAGCGCTTGAGTGTCAGGCGATGTTGTTTCAGGGCGTCCCAATAGG
>JBFHEQ010000329.1:0-4353 GCA_041584075.1 Hydrogenophaga sp. | reverse complement strand
GTTCCGACGCGATCTGCGCACGGAAGACAACGCCGCGCTTTACCATGCGCTCAAGGCCTGCCGGCAGGTGTGGTGCGTGTTTGTGTTCGACACCGACATCCTCGACGGTCTTCTCGCGCGTGGACTGCAGGCCGATCGCCGGGTGGAGTTCATCCACCGCTCGCTGGCCGATCTCGACAAAAGCTTGCGGGAAATGGGACGGGCGCAGGGCGTGGCGGACGTTGGACTGATCATCCGCCATGCCCGCGCCCAGGACGCCATCCCTGAAATCGCCCAGGCGCTGCAGGTTCAGGCCGTGTTCGCCAATCACGACGACGAGCCCGCTGCGCATGCCCGGGACGCGCATGTGCTCGGCGCTCTCGCCCACCAAGGCATCCTGTTCAATGGCTACAAGGACCAGGTGATCTTTGAACGACGCGAGGTGCTGACCCAGGCAGGCCACGCCTTCGGCGTTTTCACGCCCTACAAGAATGCCTGGCTCAAGGCCCTGGAATCCTTTCACCTCAAAGCCTATCCGGTGACCCGCTACGCAGGCGCACTGGCCCCGCTGCCAGCGCCGTGGAGATCGCCGGCCCCCACCTTGCAGGCCATGGGCTTTCAGTCCACCAACCTGGCACAACTCAAGATCCCCACCGGCGCCCAGGGCGCGCTCCAGCTGCTCGAAGACTTCGCCGAGCGCATCGACCGATACCACGAAACCCGCGATTTCCCCGCCGTCAAAGGCCCCAGTTACCTCAGCGTGCACCTGCGCTTCGGCACCATCTCCATCCGCCAGGTGGCTTCGTTGGCCTACGCCATGCATGTGCAAGGCATGCAGGGTGCCAGCACCTGGTTGTCTGAGCTGATCTGGCGCGATTTTTACCACCAGATCCTGGCCAACTACCCCCATGTGGTGGAGGGTGCCTTCAAACCCGAATACGACCAGATCAAGTTTGAACACGGCAAACACGCCAAAACCCTTTTCGCCGCCTGGTGCGAGGGCCGCACCGGCTATCCGCTGGTCGACGCCGCCATGGCGCAGATCAACCAGACGGGCTACATGCACAACCGCTTGCGCATGGTGGTGGCGAGCTTTCTGGTGAAAGACCTGGGCATCGACTGGCGCTGGGGCGAACAGTACTTCGCCGACCACCTCATCGACTTTGATCTGGCCGCCAACAATGGTGGCTGGCAATGGGCCAGTTCAAGCGGGTGCGACGCACAACCCTATTTCCGCATCTTCAACCCTGTGACGCAAAGCGAGCGCTTCGACCCGTCGGGCAAGTTCATCCGGCGTTACCTGCCCCAACTCGCCACCATGCCCGACGCCGCCATACACGCCCCGTGGAAGGCCCGGGAACTGGACCTCGCCGAGGGCGGCATCCAGCTGGGTCACAACTACCCCCACCCCATCGTGGACCATGCGGCAGCACGCGAACGCACGCTGCTGCGCTACGCGGTGGTCAAGAAACCCTCGCGCACACCTTGACCGGTACTGACCATGCATCACCGACGGTGGCGTCGGCGGTCAAACACCCCAGGCTCGGGCGCCTGCCGCGGAGGATCCTGTGCTTCGCCTTGCCTGAACCGAAGCCAGCTCACTAGAAAGCACTCGGGCGCTCAAGTGAACCATACGCCCCTGTGTGACCCCGAAAAAAAGGCCCGGTCTGCCTGAGCATCCGGGCCTTCTGGTGCAAGGTGGGCACCGTTGCGCCCGATCATGCGTCCGCTGCCACCCGCGCATAGTGGGCAATCAAACCCAGCAGTTCGTCTTCGGCATAGGGTTTGCCCAGATAGTGATCGACGCCCAGTTCACGCGCATGTTCACGGTGTTTTTCGGCAATGCGCGACGTGATCATGATCACAGGCAAATGGGCCAACCTGTCGTCACCACGGATGTTGCGCACCAGATCGAAGCCGTCCATGCGAGGCATTTCGATGTCGGAAAGCACGACGGTCGGCCGCTCCTGCTGCAGTCGCTCCAGTGCCTGCAAACCATCGGCGGCCAGGGTCACGCGGTAGCCCTCACGTTGCAGCAAGCGCTGCGTGACGCGGCGCACCGTGATCGAATCGTCGACCACGAGCACCATGGGCACAGCGTTGGGCATGACCTCGACAGGCGCATGCGCAGGCGTTCCCTCGGCCGGCACCACTGCATGGTCCTGCTCATTCCGCCAGCTCTGGACACGAGCACCGTACACCGTGGCCAGCGCCACCGGGTTGTAGATCAAGGCAACAGCACCCGAGGCGAGCACCGACATGCCCGCCAGACCGGGCAAGCGGGACAGCTGCGGCCCGAGGTTCTTGACCACCACTTCCTGGTTGCCCAGCACCTCGTCCACGTGCATGGCCACTCGCTGGGCCGCGCTTCGGAAGATCACCACAGGCAGGGTACGGCCCTGCAGTTCGGTCGTGCGAGCCGACAGCTGCAACAGCGCACCCGCCCAATAGAACGGCACCTCTTCGCCAGCGACCGTGAGACTGTTCTTGGCGTAAGCCTGTGCCAGTTCTTCGCCGTTCACGCGCCGCACCAACTCCACAAGGGTCGACGGCACGCCCAGGGTCAACCCCCCGGCACGCACCATCACCACCTGCGTCACAGCGGTGGTCAACGGCAACACCAGCTTGAACTCGGTGCCCTGTCCAGCCTGGGTCGAGGTCTCGACGCGTCCACCCAGTGCCACCACGTCGTTGCGCACCACATCCATGCCCACGCCACGGCCGGCCAGAGAGGTCACCTCGCTGGCCGTACTCAAACCTTCCGCAAACACCAGTTGAGCCGCTTCGGCGTCGCTGAGCGCAGCACCGTCGGTCACCAGCCCTTGTGCCTGCGCTTTTTCCCGCAGACGCATCAGGTTCAGACCAGCACCGTCGTCCTGGAACACCACGGACACGTCGTTGAGCTCCTGTGCAAGGCGAATGTCGATCGCGCCTTCGGCCGACTTGCCGGCAGCCAGCCGATCTTCGGGCGATTCGATGCCATGCACCACACTGTTGCGCAACAAGTGCTCGAAGGCGGCGGTCATCCGGTCCAGGACACCCCGGTCCATTTCAATGTGGCCTCCGCTGATGTCCAGTCGCACCTGCTTCCCTGTTTCTTTGGAGGCTTGGCGCACCACACGGTACAGACGCTCGGAGATGCCTTCAAACTCGACCATGCGGGTGCGGAGCAGATCGCGCTGCAGTTCCCGCGTCTGTCGTGCCTGAGCGACCAGCCCGTCTTCGGTCACCTCCACGGCTCGCTGCAGGTTGCGTTGCACCGTGGCCACGTCGTTCACCGACTCGGCCATCATGCGGGTCAGTTCCTGGACCCGCGTGAACCGGTCAAACTCGAGCGGATCAAACGACAGATCCGAATCGCGCGCCTGAGCCAGACGCGTCTGCATCTGGGTTTCGGCCTGCAATTCCAGGTCGCGCAACTGCTGGCGCAACCGGTCCAGGTTGCCCGTGAGCTCTTTCAGCGAGCCTCGCACGGTCACCATCTCAGACTCCATGCGCGAGCGGGTCGTGATGACCTCACCCGCCTGGTTGACAAGACGATCAAGCAGTTCGGGGCGCACCCGCACCGCAGCCCCCGCCCGCGTCGGCGCGACTCTGGGTGCCTGGGGCAAGGCAAGCCCGCTCAAACCAGGTCCGGGCTGCGCAGCTTGCGGTGTCTCCGGCGCCTCTGGCAAGGACACAGCCGTCCCGTCTTCCGCCGCGGCACCTTCAGGCGCAACCGAAACAACATGGGTAGGCAAGCCCTCTACGGACAAGGCATCCAGGTTGTGTGCCTCCGGATCCATGCGGCGCAACATGTCAAATCGCGCCACCAACGCATCAAAGGCTGTCAACAGCGGCTCGACCTCGGAGCCGGCTCGCACGTCAGACCCCAAGCGCTCGGCATCGGTCTCCATGCGGTGTGCCATTTCGCCCAGGCGCAACGCGCCGGCCAGACGGGCACTGCCTTTGAGCGTGTGCAAATTGCGCAGCACTTCCGACCGCGCGCTGCCGTTGTCCGGGCGCGCCACCCATTGACGCAAGGCAGAACCCAGCTTGGGCAGAAGCTCCAGCGCCTCTTCAGAAAAGATGGGAAACAAATCCACATCGATGGTGTCCAGCACGTCGATGTCATCGTCGATGTCCTGCGCGGGGCCTGACGACTCAGGCTCGGAGGGCAGCGGCGCCAAGACCGTGGCGGCATCGATGTAGCCTGACTGATCAAACCCGGGTGGAGCGAATGCCGAGGGCACCGCCTCTTCAACCTTGTCGACCGCCGGGTCCAGCGTCGACCCACCCGCAGCTTCCCATTGAGACAGCAGCTCGATATCGAGGTCGGCACCACTGCCGGCTGGCAAGTCGTGCAACAGGTGGTCCAGCGCATCCAGAAGTTCG
>JBFHEQ010000328.1:0-4355 GCA_041584075.1 Hydrogenophaga sp. | reverse complement strand
ACGCTGTGGGATGTGGAGAAGGGGCGCATCCGCTTTTTCGCCGAGGTGATCGGTGCCACCGACCCGATCTACTTCGACGCGAGCGCCGCCCAGGCCGCTGGCTACCGCAACGTCGTGGCACCACCGACCTTCATCTTTGGCGCCGAGAGCGATTCGGGGGTGTTGATGACGTTGCTCGACACGCTCAAGATCGACTTGCGCAAGGTCTTGCACGGCGAGCAACGCATTGACTACCACGCCCCGGTGTGCGCTGGCGACACGCTGCGCTTCCAGACCCGCGTCACCGACATCTACGACAAGAAGGGCGGCGCGCTCGAGTTTGTCGTCAACGACACGAAAGTCACCAATCAGCTCGGCGAGCATGTCTCTGACCTGCATTCGGTGGTCGTCGTGCGCCACGCCTGAAGGACTATTCATGAACACTCAAGTAAAAATCCTGGATGTTGGTGACGAAATGCCTGTACTGGAATTGCCACCGATCAGCCGCACCACACTGGCACTGTTCGCCGGTGCGTCGGGTGACCACAACCCGATCCACATCGACATCGACTTCGCCCGCAGCGCGGGTATGAAGGATGTGTTCGCGCAGGGTATGTTGTCGATGGCCTACCTCGGGCGTGCGCTCACCGAATGGGTGCCGCAGCGCCAGCTCCTCAGCTATGGCGTTCGCTTCGCGGCCATGACCCACCTCGGCGACCGCATACGCTGCACGGGCAAGGTGCTTGAAAAGATTGAGCATGCAGGTCGGC
Organism: Hydrogenophaga sp.; assembly: GCA_041584075.1. Lineage (GTDB taxonomy): Bacteria > Pseudomonadota > Gammaproteobacteria > Burkholderiales > Burkholderiaceae_C > Hydrogenophaga. The sequence continues at coordinate 3,606 of JBFHEQ010000328.1, read as the reverse complement.
CCTGCGTGCGCGTTCAAATCAGCGCGACGAAGGCGACAGGCGAAATCACGCTGGCCGGCGAGGCACTGGTTGCCTTGAACTGAGGCCTCCGTTTGGCGGCCCGACTTTTTATTTATTTCCTTTTAATCACAAGCAAGGACACACCATGAAAACACTTGAAGGCAAAGTTGCCATCGTCTCCGGATCGGGTCGCGGCATCGGCCGCGCCATCGCCATGAAACTCGCCCGCGAAGGCGCCAAGGTGGTCGTCAATGACCTGGACGCCGGCCCGGCCGAGCAGACCGTGGCCGACATCAAGGCCGCTGGCGGCATGGCGCTGGCTTGTGCCGGCAGCGTCACTGCCGCCGATTTCGCTGATCGCTTCGTCAAGACCGCGATCGACGGCTTCGGCGGCCTGGACATCATCATCAACAACGCCGGCTACACCTGGGACAACGTGGTTCAGAAGATGACGGACGAGCAATGGAACGCGATCATCGACGTGCATCTGACCGCGCCGTTCAAGATTTTGCGCGCTGCTTCGGAGTTCATCCGCGTCGCCTCGCGCAAGGAAGCCGAAGCGGGGCAGGAGGTGTTTCGCAAGGTGGTCAACATTTCGTCCATCGCCGGCACCGGTGGCAATGCCGGCCAGGCCAACTACTCGGCGGGCAAGGCCGGCGTCATTGGTCTGACCAAGGCGCTGTCCAAGGAGTGGGGTCGCTACAAGGTGAACGTCAACGCCGTTGCTTTTGGCATGATCAAGACGCGGCTGACCGAGGCACCAGCCAGTGGCGATGCCTCCATCGACGTCGAGGGTCGCAAGATCAAGGTCGGCGTCAACCCCGAGCTGCTGGAAATGATGGAGCGCACCATTCCGTTGGGTCGCGGCGGCACGCCCGAGGAGGCAGCCGGGTCGGTCTACCTGCTGTGCATTCCCGAGTCGAACTACGTCAGCGGACAGACGCTGATCTGCGGCGGCGGCATCTCGATCTAAAGCGCAAGCCGAACGCAGAAAGGCCCACGATGGACATCGATTTCAGCCCGGAAGACATGGCGTTCCAGCAAGAGGTTCGCGCCTGGTTCAAAGCCCACACACCGTCCGATCTCAAGCGCAAGGCCGTCACCGGAGAGATGCTGCAGAAGAACGACATCGTTCAATGGCAGCGCCGACTCGATGGCCAGGGCTGGCTGGTCACCGGCTGGCCCAAGGAGCATGGAGGGCCGGGCTGGACGCCGACGCAGCGCTACATTTTCGACCTGGAGCGCGCGGCGGCCAGCGCGCCGGTGGGGCTGTCGATGGGCGTCATCATGCTCGGACCGGTGCTGATTGCCTTCGGCACGCCAGAGCAAAAGGCGCAGTACCTGCCGCGCATCCGCCGCTGCGAGGACTGGTGGTGCCAGGGCTATTCCGAGCCCGGCGCCGGCTCCGACCTGGCCAGCCTGAAGACCACGGCGGTGGCCGATGGCGATGATTACGTCATCAACGGCTCCAAGATCTGGACCACCTACGCGCACTGGGCCACGCACATGTTCTGCCTGGTGCGCACCGCCAACAGCGGCAAAAAGCAAGAGGGCATTTCCTTCCTGCTGATCGAGATGGACCGCCCCGGCATCGATGTCAAACCTATTGTATCGATCGACGGCGAACACCACCTGAACCAGGTTTTTCTGACCGATGTGCGCGTGCCCAAGAGTAATCTGGTGGGTCGCGAAGGTCAGGGCTGGGACATTGCCAAGTACCTGCTCACACACGAGCGCACCAGCATTGCCGGCGTGGCCGACTGCAAGGCGCACCTGTCCAACCTGCGCGTGGCCGCCGCCGAGCGCCGCTCGGGTGGCCAACCGCTGATGGAGGACGCGGCGATGCGGCTCAAGCTGGCGCGCGCCGAGATCGAACTGATGGCGCTCGAATACACCAACTTCCGCGTGCTGGCCGCCACCGCCTCGGGCAAGGCGCCGGGGCCGGAATCCTCGCTGCTCAAGACCATGGGCACTGCGGTGCAACAGACCTTGGCCGAGTTGGGCGTCGAGATCGCCGCCGAGCAAGCCTGGCCCTGGCATGACGGCGGCGAGTTTGGCAGCGGACGCCATGCCCATGCAATGCCGCACTACTGTTTCACGCGCGCTGCCACGATTTACGGCGGCAGCGACGAGGTGCAAAAGAATGTATTGGCCAAGATGCTGCTGGCCGGCGGCACGCGCTAAGGATCGTCATGAACTTTGATCTCTCCGAAGAACAAAAGATGCTGCGCGACGCGGCACAGAAATTTCTGCGCACCGAATACCGTTTCGATGCCCGCAACCAGATCGTTGCGTCAGCGTCCGGCATGAGCCGGGAGCACTGGCAGCGATTCGGCGAACTCGGCTGGCTTGGGCTCGGGCTGCCCGAGGCGCATGGCGGCTTTGGCGGCGTGGTCGAGTTGATCCAGATCGCCGAGGCGATGGGGGCTGCGCTGGTGGTCGAGCCCTACCTGGCCAGCACGGTGCTGGGCGCGCAGGCGCTGACGCGCGCGGGCAGTGCTGCGCAGCAGGCGGCCTGGCTGCCCGGGCTCGCGTCCGGCCAGCGGATACTCGCATTGGCGCACGGCGAGGCCGATGCCCGTCATGAACTCAGCTATGTGATCACGCGTGCCACGGCCAAGGACGGTGGCTGGCTGCTGTCGGGTCGCAAGAGCGGCGTGCTGGGCGCCCCTTGGGCCGATGGCTTCGTGGTCGTCGCCAGAACCTCGGGCGCAGCGGACGAGCGCCAGGGCATCAGCCTGTTTCTAGTGAGTGCCAAAACGCCGGGCGTGCAGGTGGCGGGCTACCGGTCCTACGACGGCAGTCGCGCCGGTGATCTGATACTGGAACAGGTCGTGCTCGGGGCCGACGCACTGCTGGGCACGGAAGGCGAGGGCCTGGGGCTGCTCGAGCACCTGGTTGATCTTGGCATTGTTGCCGCCTGCGCCGACGCCCTGGGTGCCATGGGCGCGCTGTTGCGCAAAACTGGCGAATACGTCAGCACGCGCAAACAATTTGACGTGCCGATTGCCAGCTTCCAGGTCATCCAGCACCGGCTGGTCGACATGTTCGCCGCGGTCGAGGCCAGCCGCTCCCTGGTGCTGATGGCGGCCCTGCATGCCGATCATGCTGATGCGGCCACCCGCTCGCGTGCCGTGTCGGCGGCCAAGTCGGCCATCGGCGAACGCGCACGGTATGTGGCGCAGCAAGCGGTGCAGCTGCACGGCGGCGTGGGCATGACCGATGAGCTGGACATCGGCCATTACTTTCGCCGCCTCACGCTCTTTTGCAACCTGTTGGGCAGCACCGACCACCACCTGCAGCGCTTTGCGGCGCTGCGTGCGGAGGCCTGATCGCCTGATGACCGACCCACACTGAGCCACTTTAGGGGCTGCCAAAATGAGCTTGATGACATCCACCGCCGCGCCGAACTCGCCCGAGTTCCAGCGCAACCGTGAAGCCTACGAGGCGCGCATTGTTGATCTGCATGAACGCCGCACGCGTGCCCTGGTCGGCGGCCCCGAAAAGGCGCGCCTGCTGCACAAGAAGCGCAAGCAATTGCTGCCGCGCGAGCGCCTGGCTGCCGTACTCGACCCCGGCTCGCCCTTCCTCGAGTTCGGGCAGCTT
>JBFHEQ010000327.1:0-4355 GCA_041584075.1 Hydrogenophaga sp. | reverse complement strand
TGGTGGCCGACGATGTGCACCTCGGTGGCACGCTCGGCAAGTACGCTGTGGAAAGCCTGAAGGCCAAGAACGTGGCCGTGATCGACGACCGTACGGCCTACGGCCAGGGCGTTGCTGACGAATTCGAAAAAGGTGTTGCTGCTGCCGGCGGCACCGTGGTTGGTCGTGAATTCACCAACGACAAAGCCACCGACTTCAACGCCATCCTGACCACCCTGAAGGCCAAGAAGCCTGACGTGGTGTTCTTCGGCGGTATGGACGCTGTTGCAGGTCCGATGCTCAAGCAGATGAAACAGCTCGGCATCGAAGCCAAGTTCATGGGTGGCGACGGCATCTGCTCCGCTTCTCTGCCCCAGCTGGCTGGCGACGGCATGGCTGACGACCAGGTCTACTGCGCTGAAGCCGGTGGTGTGGAAGGTGAAGAAAAAGTCGGCATGGACAAGTTCCGTGAAGACTTCAAGACCAAGTTCGGCGCCGAAGTTCAGGTGTACGCTCCTTACGTCTACGACGCGGTCAAGGTCATGGTCAACGCCATGGTCGCTGCCAACTCGTCCGATCCAGTCAAGTACCTGCCTGAGTTGAAAAACACCAACTACAAAGGCGTGACGGGTACCATCGCTTTTGACGAAAAGGGTGACATCAAGAATGGCGCGCTGACGTTGATGACGTACAAGGGTGGTGTTCGCACCACGCTTTCCGTCATTCGCTGATCGTATGGCTGGCCGCAGCTTCAGGCGAACGCCCGAAGCTGCGGCTCAGACAATGCCACTCGCATGAGTGGCTTTTTTTTGTCTGTCGCTCGTTCATGCGGCAAGCCAAAGCGTTCGGATCGCGTAGGCACGTTGTTGTGAGCAGCGACTCCTTCCTCGCGCCTCACGCTTTCAAATGGGGTTGCGGGTTTTGTACCTTGCGTCCTGCATGCAAAAAGCCCCACGGCTGCCCGCGTGGTGTGGAGGTGTACCCAGGGCGTTGGCGCGCAGGATTCTGGTGGAATGCATGTTGGCCCATCCAAACGCCAGAAACGACAAACCCGGCAAAGGCCGGGTTGAGGTGTGAAATTTGGCCCCTGGAAGGGGGCTGAGCGACACAAGCTGTTGGCGGAGAGGGCGGGATTCGAACCCGCGGTGGGGATTAACCCACACACGCTTTCCAGGCGTGCGACTTAAACCACTCATCCACCTCTCCGCGAAGCCTTGCATTGTAGCAGTCTGAAGGCGCGGTTTTTTGAGAATCGCTCAGAAAATCAAAAACGTCAGGTGGTCTTGGTGGTTCCCACCATTTTCATGGCTGTGGCGATCAACCCGGATACCTCCGTCATGTTGCCGGGAATGATCAAGGTGGTGCTGGATTTGTCTGCCACACGTGCATAGGCGTCCACAGCACGCTCTGCGACCTTGAGTTGCACCGCCTGTTCGCCGCCGGGCTCACGGATGGCGGTGGCGATGCGTTCGATGGCCTGGGCTGTCGCGTCGGCCACCGCCATGATGGCGGCCGCTTCACCTTGTGCTTCGTTGATCGCTGCTTGCTTCTCCCCCTCGGAGCGGGCAATGAACGCCTCGCGCTCGCCTGTAGCGATGTTGATCTGTTCCTGTCTGCGCCCTTCGGAGGCGGCAATCAAGGCGCGTTTTTCGCGCTCGGCCGTGATCTGGGCTTGCATGGCATGGAGAATCTCTTTGGGCGGGGTGAGATCCTTGATTTCGTAGCGCAGCACCTTGACGCCCCAGTTGAGGGCGGCCTCATCAATGGCCTGAACCACCTGGGCATTGATGATGTCGCGCTCTTCGAAGGTTTTGTCGAGCTCGAGCTTGCCGATCACAGAGCGCAAAGACGTTTGCGCCAGTTGTGTCACTGCCATGATGTAGTTGGATGAGCCGTAGCTGGCCCGCATGGGGTCCGTCACCTGGAAATACAAGATCCCGTCGACCTGCAGCTGCGTGTTGTCTCGGGTGATGCAGACCTGGCTGGGCACATCGAGGGGAATCTCTTTCAGGCTGTGCTTGTAGGCGACCTTGTCGATGAAGGGAACGAGGAAGTTGAGGCCGGGGGCGAGCGAGCCGTGGTACTTGCCCAGGCGCTCGACCACCCAGGCATTTTGCTGCGGGACAACCTTGATGGCCCGGATGATGAAGATGGCGGCGATGACAAAAACCAGTGCTGCGACTTCCATGATGGCGTATTCCTTGACGTGTGTAGTGGTTAGGGTTGTAGGGGGGGGCTGTCAGGCCTTGTCGACCAGCAAACGGTTTCCGACCAGTTCCGAGACACGGTGAGGTCCGGGTGAGGGGTGCACACCCTCACGCACCATGACCGACCATTGTGCACCGCGGTATTTGACGCTGGCGGTGCCGTCAGGTTGCCATTGGTCGATATGAATCACTTCCCCGATGTCGAGGTTGACGCTGCGCATGGATCGAGGCGAAGGATCACCTTCCTGGCGCCTTTTCTTGAGGTACCAGAGAATGACGGCGGCGGATCCCACCAGTGCAGCGGTGACCAGTTGGCCAGTCATTTCCAGTCCGGCATGCGCTGCCAGAGCCGCCGCCGTCATGCCGATCGCCAACATGAGCAAATAGAACGTGCCTGTGAACAGTTCGAGTGCGACCAATGCACCGGTGAGCATCCACCACCATGTTGAATCCGACATACTTGTTCCTTTTTTGTGCCTGCGTGGCAACGCGATGTTGTAATTGAGGCTAGCGTGCCACATTCTGAAGCATCAGCAGCCTGCGTTGGGCAAATGTGCCGCCACATTTCCGTACACTCCCGCGCTGCTGACACTGTTTTGATTCCTGTGCGCCCTTTTTCGGTTGGAGACTTTCATGAAATTTCGCTTCCCCATCGTCATCATTGACGAAGACTTTCGCTCCGAGAATTCCTCCGGACTGGGCATTCGCGCCATGGCGCAAGCGATCGAGACCGAAGGTTTTGAGGTGGTGGGGGTGACCAGTTATGGCGACCTGAGCCAGTTTGCCCAACAGCAAAGCCGTGCCAGCGCCTTCATCCTGTCGATCGACGACGAAGAATTCAGTCAGGGCCCTGATGTGGACCCGGTCGTGGTGAACCTCCGCACGTTCATCCAGGAAGTGCGCCGCAAAAACGCCGAGGTGCCGATCTACATTTACGGCGAGACCAAAACCAGTCGGCACCTGCCCAACGACATCCTGCGCGAGTTGCACGGCTTCATCCACATGTTCGAGGACACGCCCGAGTTTGTGGCCCGCCACATCATCCGGGAGGCCAAGAGCTACCTGGAAGGCATTCAGCCACCGTTTTTCAAGGCGCTGCTGGATTACGCCGAGGACGGTTCCTACTCGTGGCATTGCCCGGGACATTCGGGCGGTGTGGCCTTCCTCAAAAGTCCGATCGGGCAGATGTACCACCAGTTTTATGGCGAAAACATGTTGCGTGCTGACGTGTGCAACGCGGTGGAGGAACTCGGGCAATTGCTGGACCACAACGGTGCCATCGGCGCATCCGAGCGCAATGCGGCACGCATCTTCAACGCCGATCATTGTTTTTTCGTCACCAACGGCACCAGCACCAGCAACAAAATGGTGTGGCACCACACGGTGGCGCCCGGTGACGTGGTCGTGGTGGACCGGAATTGCCACAAATCCATCCTGCACAGCATCATCATGACGGGTGCGATTCCCGTCTTCCTCAAGCCCACACGCACCCACTACGGCATCATCGGCCCGATCCCGCAGAGCGAGTTTGAAATCGACTCCATCAAGGCCAAGATCCGGGCGAATCCGCTGCTGGCAGGAATTGACGCCGACACCGTCAAGCCCCGCATCATGACGCTCACGCAGTCGACCTATGACGGTGTGCTCTACAACACCGAGACCATCAAAGGGTTGCTTGATGGGTATATCGAGAACCTCCACTTTGACGAGGCCTGGCTGCCCCACGCCGCTTTCCACCCTTTCTACGGCAGCTACCACGCCATGGGCCGCAAACGGGCGCGCCCCATGCACTCGGTGACTTATGCCACCCAGTCGATCCACAAGCTGCTCGCCGGCATCAGTCAGGCCAGCCATGTGCTGGTGCAGGACTCGCAAGACACCAAGCTGGACCGCCACCTCTTCAACGAGGCCTATCTGATGCACACGAGCACGAGCCCCCAGTACAGCATCATCGCCAGCTGCGACGTGGCTGCTGCGATGATGGAGCCGCCCAGCGGCACGGCGCTGGTGGAAGAGAGCATTGCCGAGGCGCTGGATTTTCGGCGTGCCATGCGCAAGGTTGATGAAGAGTTTGGTGCAGACGACTGGTGGTTTCAGGTGTGGGGTCCGGAGAATCTCGTGGACGAGGGCATTGGCCGCGCCAAAGACTGGGTGCTCAAGAAGACCGAT
>JBFHEQ010000326.1:0-4362 GCA_041584075.1 Hydrogenophaga sp. | reverse complement strand
TCGAGCAACGCCTCCTCGGGCTGGAAGAGGGGACCCGCACGGTGATCGAACTCGACCCCGGCGAAGCATTTGGCGACCGCCAGCCCGAGATGGTGCAATGGGTGGCGCGCAAGCTTTTGAGCGAGCTGGGCGACCCCCACGAGGAATACAAGGAAGGTGACGTGGTGCAGTTCCCCACACCCGATGGATTGGGAAGCTACGCCGGTGCTGCGATCGAGGTGCGCGAAGACGGTGCTGTGCTGTTCGACTTCAACCACCCGCTGGCAGGGCAAGCGGTGAGTTTTGAAGTCGAATTGATTGGAGTGCTCTGATGGCCCAAGTCCAAGTCCCTTCCCATGAAGTCTTGCTGGCCGAGCCGCGGGGTTTTTGCGCCGGTGTCGACCGGGCCATCGAAATTGTGGAGCGTGCCTTGGCCAAATTCGGTCGGCCCATCTACGTGCGGCACGAGATCGTGCACAACACCTACGTGGTGAACGACCTGAAAGAAAAAGGTGCGATTTTCATCGAGGCGCTGTCCGATGTGCCGCCCGGCGCCACGCTGGTGTTTTCGGCCCATGGCGTGAGCCGGGCTGTGCAGGACGAAGCCAGGGCCCGGGGCTTCCAGATCTTTGATGCCACCTGTCCCCTCGTGACCAAGGTGCATGTGGAGGTGGCCAAGCTCCACCGCGAAGGCTTCGAGTTTCTCATGATCGGCCACAAGGGCCATCCGGAAGTCGAAGGCACCATGGGCCAGCTCGACAGTGGCATCCACCTGGTCGAAGACATTGCCGATGTGGCGCGTGTGTCACCGGCGCAGACCGACAAACTCGCCGTGGTGACCCAGACCACGCTCTCCGTGGACGACACCGCTGGCATTCTGGCTGCCGTCAAGGCTCGGTTCCCCAAGGTGCGCGAACCGAAGCAGCAAGACATCTGCTACGCCACGCAGAACCGCCAGGATGCGGTCAAGCTCCTGAGCCCTCAGGTGGATATCGTGATCGTGGTCGGCAGCCCGACCAGCTCCAACAGCAACCGCCTGCGCGAGGTGGCCATCAAGCTCGGCACCCCCAGCCACATGGTGGACAACGCCGATGAGTTGCAGTCGTCGTGGTTTGAGAGCCGTCCCCGTGTCGGCCTGACCGCCGGCGCATCGGCGCCCGACATCCTGGTGCAACAGGTGATCGCTCGCCTCAAGGCCATGGGTGCCATCTCGGTGCGCAAGATGGATGGCCTGGTGGAAACGGTGAAGTTCCCGCTGCCCAAAGGCCTGCGCATCGAAGGTGCCGACGATGCGACAACGCTGGACCACTTGCACTGAGCCTTCGCCGTTTTGGCCCTCGGCAAACCTACAATGCCCCCAACATGCTAGACATCACCACCCTCCGCAAAGACCTCGACGCCGTGATCGCCCGGCTGGAAACCCGCAAGACACCACAGGCGTTTCTCAACGTGGATGCTTTCAAGGCCCTCGAAGCCGAACGCAAAACGCTGCAGACCCGGACCGAAGAGCTGCAAAGCCAGCGCAACACGCTGTCCAAACAAATTGGGCAGCTCAAGGCCAAGGGTGAAAGTGCCGACGCCGTGATGGCGTCCGTGGGTGACATCAAGGTGGAGCTGGAGTCATCAGCCGCGCGGCTGGAGGTGATTCAGGCGGAGCTGCAGGCCCTGCTGCTGGCCGTGCCCAATCTGCCTCACCCGAGCGTGCCTGTGGGCGCCGGGGAAGAGGGCAACGTGGAAGTGCGCCGCTGGGGCACGCCGCGGGTCTTTGATTTTGAGGTGCGTGACCACGTGGACCTGGGTGAACGCATCGGGCTGGACTTCGACACCGGCGCCAAGCTGGCCGGCGCACGCTTCACCTTCATGCGTGGTCCCATCGCCCGCCTGCACCGGGCCTTGGCCCAGTTCATGCTCGACGTGCAAACCCAGGAGCATGGGTACACCGAGTGCTACACGCCCTACATCGTCAATGCTGACACGCTGCGCGGGACCGGTCAGCTGCCCAAGTTCGAGGCCGATCTGTTTGCGGTGAAGAAGGGTGGACAGGACGGTGAGGCCGTGCCCGACACCCAGGCGCTGTACCTCATCCCCACCAGTGAAGTCACCCTGACCAACTCGGTGCGCGACACCGTGCTGGCGGAAAGTGATTTGCCCATTTGCCTCACCGCCCACACGCCCTGCTTCCGGTCGGAAGCGGGCAGCGCCGGGCGGGACACGCGCGGCATGATCCGGCAGCACCAGTTCGACAAGGTCGAGATGGTCCAGATCGTGCACCCCGAGAAAAGCTATGAAGCGCTGGAATCCATGACGGGCCACGCGGAAGCCGTGCTCCAGAAGCTGGGCTTGCCTTATCGGGTCATGAACCTGTGCACCGGCGATATGGGCTTTGGCGCCTCCAAAACCTACGACCTGGAAGTGTGGGTGCCGGCCCAGGCGACCTACCGCGAGATCAGCTCGGTTTCAAACTGTGAAGGCTTCCAGGCCCGCCGCCTGCAGGCACGGTTCAAGAACGCCCAAGGCAAGAACGAACTGGTGCACACCCTCAACGGATCGGGGCTGGCCGTCGGCAGGGCGCTGGTCGCTGTGCTGGAGAACTACCAGAACGCTGACGGCAGCGTGACCGTGCCGGAGGCGTTGCGCCCCTATCTGGGCGGCCTGGAGCGCGTCGCAGCCGTCTGACACCCGGCCCGCAGGGGCTGTCCCCCAAAAGAAAAAGCCCTGCATGGCAGGGCTTTTTGCATTTGTGGCGGAGAAGGAGGGATTCGAACCCTCGGTACAGTCTAAACTGTACGCCGGATTTCGAATCCGGTGCATTCGACCACTCTGCCACCTCTCCGCGTCGAAGCCTTAGATTCTAGCAGGAGCCGAGCTCGGTTTTTTTCACCGCGAAAAAATTGCTGGTGCGACAATCAAAGTACCCTTGCCTACCATTGCCCATGCTCGTCGACACCCAACCTGCGACCCATCAACACTTGAGTGCCTCACCGGAGGTGCGCGACGAGTGGGTGAATTCGCAGTTGATTGGGGTCTTGATGGGGCAGGTCATGCCCTCCCTGACCGTTTCTTTGCTGGCGCTGCCGATCATTGCCTACTTGATGGTTGGCGAAGTTCAGCCGGTGGTGGTGGGCGTGTGGGCTGTCACGATGCTGGTGACCTTGTTATACCGTTATCACAAGATCGGCCTGTACCGGACCCGCTACGACAGCGTCGAAGGACCCATGCGCACCGAGTTCATGCGTCAGTACGCCTGGTCATGGGGTGTGGCAGGGTTTCTTTGGGGCGCAACGGTGGCCATGACCTACCTGCAGACCAGCCTGCTGACACAGTTTGTGATTGGCATTGTGGTGGTGGGCAACGGATTCGTCGCCCTGGCTTCGTTCAGCGCCTATTTCCCCGTGTTCAGGTACTTCGCCCGAAGTCTGATGCTGGCCGTGATGATCGGCTTGTGCTGGCCATTGATGCTGGGGCCGATCACCGCCGAGATCGTGAAGGTGACCCTGTCGCTCGTGCTGTTGGCCGGGCTTTTCGGGTGGTTGCTGTCAACGGCCGGCGAGCGGTTGAACCAGGTTCATCGTGCCAGTCTGGAATTGCAGTTTTCCAATCAGGAGCTGATCGATTCGTTGACACAGCAGACGCGGGCATCGATTCGGGCTGTGACGACCAAGAACCGTTTTCTGGCCTCGGCCGCACATGACCTGCGCCAACCCGTGCATGCTTTGAGTCTGTACGCAGACTGGCTCGCAACCGAGCCCGAGATGGCCCGCGACATCGCTCCTCGCATCCTGCAGTCCACCCGCGCCATCAATGAGCTGTTCGATTCCTTGTTTGACCTGACCCGCATCGACGCAGGCAATTACAAGGTACGCCTGCAAAATGTGGATGTGGTCCAGTTGTTCAAGGACCTGGTCACGCAGTTTGAACCGGTGGCTTCGGCGAAGTCTTTGCGTCTCAGGACCTACGCGAGGCCGCGCACGGTGTGGGCCGACCCTGTCGTGCTGCGCCGTATTCTGGGCAACCTGTTGTCCAACGCATTGCGGCACACCAACCAGGGGGGGGTGCTGATGGCTTTGCGCAAGCGCGAGGGCATGTTGGTGTTCGAGGTGTGGGACACGGGTGTCGGCATCGCGCATGAGCACCAGATGGCGATCTTTCAGGAGTTCTTCCGGGTCGCCCAGCACCAGGGCACAGAAGACAGTCTGGGTCTGGGTTTGACCATCGTGTCCAAATTGACGACGCTCATGGGCTACCAGCTGGCCTTGTCGTCCGACGAAGGCAAGGGCAGCGTGTTTCGCGTGCTGCTGCCCGCATTCACTCAGACCTCTGTCGAGCCTTCGCCGCTGATGCCAGAGGTGCTGTTGAATTCGGAGTTCACGCCGCTGACCTGAC
>JBFHEQ010000325.1:0-4376 GCA_041584075.1 Hydrogenophaga sp. | reverse complement strand
CCCGGGCTTTCCGGCGTGGCGCTTCAGCCTGGCGCACCTTCGGCAACATCTGGGCCAGCAGTTGCTGGGCCAGTTCGGGGTTGCGGAACAGGGCGTCAAACAGCTGGTCAAACACGTCCAGGTCTTGCTGGCGGCTCACGAACACGGCGCGCAATGCGGCGTGCAAGTCGTCCTTGCGTTCCAGACCCACCAGCCCGACTGCGTCAATCGCCATGGCGATGCGGCTGCTGTCCACCGGTACGCCAGCACGTCGCAGAGCCCGGCCGAAACCGGTGATGTTGTCGGGCAGCTTGCCGCTGCGCGCGTCGCCGAGCTTCATGGGTTCAATCGACCCTCAGGCCGGCTCGGGCTGCAACAGGTCGTCGATCAGCGGAATCAGCGCGGCCACGTCTTCGCGTTGCTTGAACAGAATGCCCGCGGTGTCTTGAATCACTTCCGGGTCCAGCTCCAGCGTGTCCAGAGCCACCAAGGCCTTGGCCCACTCCACGCTCTCGGCAATGCCGGGGCTGCGCTGGAAGGCGTTGGCAAAGGGCGCAGAGCGCAGGCGGGAGACAAACTGCGTGATCTGTTCGGTGAGCGCTGGCCCGGCTTCGGGCACCTGGCTTTGAACGATGGCCAGCTCGCGTTCGCGTTCGGGGTAGTCCATCCACTGGTACAGGCAGCGGCGTTTCACGGCATCGTTCAGGTCGCGCGTGCGGTTGCTGGTGAGGATGGTCAAAGGGGCGACCTCGGCCTTGATGGTGCCGAGCTCGGGAATGCTCACCTGGTATTCCCCCAGGTATTCCAGCAGGAAGGCCTCAAAGGGTTCGTCGGCCCGGTCCACCTCGTCGATCAGCAGGACAGCGCCTGGCGCCGGCGCCTGCAGGGCTTGCAGCAAGGGGCGGCGAATGAGGTAGCGCGGCTGGTACACCTCGCGTTCGATTTCTTCGGTGGTGACCTTGTCCTGCGCGGCGCGCATGTGCAGCAACTGCGCCGTGTGGTTCCATTCGTACAAGGCTTCCCGCTGCTCCATGCCGTCGTAACACTGCAGGCGCAGCATCGGCCGGCCCAGCACCTTGGCCAGCGCCTTCGCCAGCTCGGTCTTGCCCACACCGGGCTCACCTTCCAGCAGCAGCGGGCGCTGCAGCTTCATGGCGAGGAACACCGAGGTGGCGAGCTGGCGTGGCGCGTGGTAGCCCACGCCTTGCAGGGCCTGGACCAGGCTGTCGATGCTGTCAACCATTGGCCTGTTTCACCGCTTTCTGGGTTTGCACCTTGACCAGTTGCGCGCGGTAGGCCGCACTCGCGTGCAGGTCACCGTTGAGCTCGCTGGCGTCGATGGCCACGCCCTCAACCGCTTCGGGCGTGAAGCTCTGGGTCAGCGCGGCTTCCAGTCCGGCATGGCGGAACACGCCGTTGCCCGCGCCCGTGATGGCCACGCGCACGCCATTGGCCGTCTGCGCGACGAACACACCGACCAGCGCAAAGCGTGAGGCCGGTTGGCGGAACTTGGCGTAAGCGGCTTTCTGCGGCGCAGGAAAGTGGATCGCGGTGATCAGCTCGCCTTCTTCCAGGGCGGTGGTGTACATGCCCTGGAAAAAATCGTCTGCGGTGATCGAGCGCTTGTTGGTCTGCACCGTGGCGCCCAGACCCAGCACGGCGCTGGGGTAACAGGCGGCGGGATCGTTGTTGGCCACCGAGCCGCCCAGCGTGCCCATGGCCCGTACCTGGCGGTCACCGATGTTGCCGGCCAGGGCGGCGAGCGCCGGGATCATGGCTTTGACATCGGCACTGTCGGCCACCGTCTCATGGCGCGTCATGGCGCCAATCACCAAGGTGTTGCCGTCTTTCTTGATGCCACTCAGATCGGACACGCCTGCCAGATCGATCAGGCTTTCCGGTTGGGCCAGACGTTGTTTCAGGGAAGCGATCAGTGTTTGGCCACCGGCCAGTGCCTGGCCACCGCTTGCAATTTTGGCCAGCGCATCGGCCAGGGAGGCGGGGCGTTCGTATGCGAATGCGTACATGTTCAACTCCTAGTTGAGAGGTGTTGCTGCGCCCGAAGTGGCGAGGGCAGCAACGAATGAGAGAGTGCCAACCCGGGGCACCGCCGGACGGTCTTCGCCAGACGGTCGGCGCCGCCCCCTGGAGGGGGTGACACCGAGGGCGGTGCTGGGGTGGTTCATGACTTGGCGTTCTGGATGGCTGTCCACACCCGATTCGGGCTGGCGGGCATGTCCAGGTCTTTCACGCCCAGCGGCGCCAGCGCATCCAGCACGGCGTTGATGACGGCAGGCGGTGAGCCGATGGCACCCGCTTCGCCGCAACCCTTGGTGCCCAGCGGGTTGGTGGTGCAGGGGGTGCACACGTGGCCGATGGTGAAGTTGGGGAAGTCGTCCGCGCGCGGCATCGTGTAGTCCATGAACGAGCCGGTGACGAGTTGACCCGTTTCCCGGTCGTACACGCAGTGCTCCATCAGCGCCTGTCCGATGCCTTGCACCAGACCGCCGTGCACCTGGCCTTCAACGACCATGGGGTTGATGATGGTACCGAAGTCGTCCACCGCCGTGAAACGGTCGATGCGCACCACGCCCGTTTCAGGGTTGACTTCCACTTCGCAGATGTAGGTGCCTGCCGGGAAGGTGAAGTTGGTCGGGTCGTAGAACGCAGTTTCGTTCAGCCCTGGCTCCAGCTTGTCGAGCGGGTAGTTGTGGGGCACATAGGCGGTCAGGGCCACCTGGCCGAAGGTCACCATCTTGTCGGTGCCTTTGACCTTGAACTCACCGCCGGCAAAATCGACGTCGGCATCGCTGGCCTCCATCAGGTGGGCCGCAATCTTCTTGGCCTTGGCTTCGATCTTGTCCAGGGCGCGCATGATGGCCGCACCGCCTACCGAGATGGAGCGTGAGCCGTAGGTGCCCATGCCGAAAGGCACACGACCGGTGTCGCCGTGAACGATGTCCACCTGATCGGGCGTGAGGCCAAGGCGCGCGGCCACCACCTGGGCGAACGTGGTTTCGTGGCCCTGGCCGTGGCTGTGGGAGCCGGTGAACACCGTCACGCTGCCCGTGGGGTGCACCCGTACTTCACCACATTCAAAAAGACCGGCGCGAGCGCCCAATGCACCCGCCACATTGGATGGTGCGAGGCCACACGCTTCGATGTAGCTGGAGTAGCCCACCCCGCGCAACAAGCCCTTGGCCTTCGACGCGGCCTTGCGCGCCTCCAGGCCGGCGATGTCGGCCAGCTCGTTGGATTTGTCCAGGCAGGCGTTGAAATCACCGGTGTCGTACTGCAGCGCCACCGGGGTCTGGTAGGGGAACTCGGTGATGAAGTTGCGCCGGCGAATCTCGTCTTGCGACAGGCCCATCTCCCAGGCCGCGCGGCTCACGATGCGCTCTAGCAGGTAGGTGGCTTCGGGGCGCCCCGCGCCGCGGTAGGCATCCACGGGTGCGGTGTTGGTGAACCAGGAGTCCACTTCCACATACACCTGCGGCGTCTTGTACTGTCCGGCCAGCAGCGTGGCGTACAGGATGGTGGGCACCGCGGTGGAGAAGGTCGAGAGGTAGGCACCCAGGTTGGCGTCGGTGTGCACGCGGAAACCCAGGAACTTGCCGTCCTTGTCCATGGCCAGCTCGGCGTGGCTCACATGGTCGCGGCCATGGGCGTCACACAGGAAAGCTTCCGAGCGGTCGCAGTTCCATTTGATCGGGCGGTTGAGCTTTTTGGAGGCCCAGGTCAGGCACACGTCTTCGGCGTAGAGGTAGATCTTGGCGCCAAAACCGCCACCCACATCGGGCGCGATCACGCGCACCTTGTGTTCGGGCAGACCCATCACGAACGCCGTCATCAGCAGGCGCTCCACGTGGGGGTTCTGGTTCGACACGTACAGCGTGTAATCGTCGCCTGCGCGGTTGTAGTGGCCGATGGCCGCGCGGGGCTCCATGGGGTTGGGCGCGAGGCGGTTGTTGACCAGGTCGAGTTTGGTGATGTGGGCCGCATTTTCGAAGGTCTTGTCGACCTCGGCCTTGTCGCCGATCGCCCACTTGTAGCACTGGTTGTCCGGTGCCACATCGTGGATGGTCGGGGCGCCTTTGGCCTGCGCGTCGCGCACATCGACCACCGCGGGCAGGGGCTCGTAGTCGACTTCCACCAGTTCGGCGGCGTTGCGCGCCTGCTCGTAAGTTTCTGCCACGACCATGGCCACGTGATCACCCACGTAGCGCACCTTTTCGACCGCCAGGATCGGGTGGGGCGGCTCCTTCATGGGTTCGCCGTTGGTGCTGGTGATCAGCCAGCCGCAGGGCAGGCCGTTGATCTTGTCGGCGGCCACATCCTGGCCATCCAGAATGCCGATCACGCCCGGCGCGGCCAGGGCTGCGGTCTTGTCGATGCTG
>JBFHEQ010000324.1:0-4395 GCA_041584075.1 Hydrogenophaga sp. | reverse complement strand
TGGAAACGGCGCCACGCATCGAGTCCTGCGCTGGACCAGATGCTGGTCCTGGCGCCCGATCCTGCGTGGACACGGCGTTTGCCCGAGGGCCGCTTGCCCGATCGAACCGATTTCACCCGCTTCGGACAAGACCTGGCGGGCCGCATGAAGGTCTGGAATCAGGCCACGTCGGCCGCACGCCAGCTCGCAGACGAGTTCGCTGAGTGGCTTCACCGACCCGACCTGGACCGCCTCGAAGCTTTGTAACGACCCCGCAGACGCCTGCGCGATCCCAGCAAAACCCGCGCTCGGTAGGATAATCGGCAGATGGAATCCGAACGCCGCTACCTCACCGCTGCCCTTTACAAATTCGTGGATCTGCCCGACTACCAGGCGTTGCACGATCCGTTGCTGGCCTGTTGTGAGGCCCACCAGGTCAAAGGCACGTTGTTGCTGGCCAGCGAGGGCATCAATGGCACGATCGCAGGGCCTGAAGCCGGGGTGCGGGCCGTGCTGGCCCATTTGCGTTCCGATGAGCGGTTGGCCAAGCTGACGCACAAGGAGTCCTGGTCGGGCAAGCCGCCATTCCTTCGCATGAAGGTCCGGCTGAAAAAGGAGATTGTGACCCTGAGGGTGCCGGAGCTGGACCCCAACAAGACCGTGGGTCAGTATGTCAAGCCGCAAGACTGGAATGCGCTGCTGGCCGATCCTGAGGTGGTGGTCATCGATACGCGCAACGACTACGAGGTTGCGATCGGAACTTTCAAGGGCGCCATCAATCCAGACATCAAGACATTCACCGAACTGCCGGTGTGGCTGGATGCCCAGCCGGGGCTGGCCGCTGAGAGTGGGAAAAAGGTCAAGGTGGCCATGTTTTGCACCGGCGGCATTCGCTGCGAAAAATCGACTGCTTTGATGAAGATGCGGGGGTTTGACGAGGTTTATCACCTGGAAGGGGGCATCTTGAAGTACCTGGAAGAGGTGCCGCCCGAAGAGAGTGTGTGGGAAGGTGAGTGTTTTGTGTTTGATGAGCGGGTGAGCGTGGGCCATGGCCTGAAACCCGGCCCGTTCGAGCTGTGCCGCTCTTGCCGCTGGCCGTTGGGCGAAGCCGACAAGGCCTCGGCCGATTACGTCAAGGGCGTGAGTTGTTCACATTGTGTGGACCGGCGCACACCCGAGGAAAAGGCCGGATTGGCCGAGCGCCAGCGCCAGGTGGAGCTGGCCGAGGCCCGGGGCCTGGTTCACGTGGGCGCGCGTCTGGTCGATTGATGGAGCTGACAGGGTGTCCGAAATCCGGGCACTGCGTGTGTAATCAACGCGTGTCGTGGGAATTGATCTGGACGGATACAGGACTTTGGTTGTATGGTTGATTGTCTGGCTTTCACCTGAAGGGGGATATATGAAGCAGTTGTTCAAAGGCGCCTTGATCGCGGTGGCGGGGCTGTTGGCCACGGCCACACAGGCACAAACGGTGTATGGCGAGGTGGGCTACATGTCCACCGAATTCAGCGACTCGGTGAGCGGTATCGGCTTTTCGGCGAAACCCAACGCGGTGCGCGGCATCGTGGGTTACGAAATCGGGCCGATGCTGGCATTTGAAGGCATGTTGGCGCTGGGCGCTGGCAGTGAAACCCTGCGCATTGCCGGTATCAATTCGGGTCTGGGTCTGAAGATAGACAACATGGTCGGGGCTTTTGTGAAGCCCAAGATGCCCGTGGGTGACGTGTTTGAGCTGTTCGGTCGCGCTGGTTATGTGAGCACCAAGCTCACACTGGACGGCGACTCCGACCGCGAGGGGTCGCTGGCCTATGGTGTGGGTGGCAGTTTCAAGATGACGCCGGCCTTGTCCCTCAATGTGGACTACATGATTTACCACAAGAAGGACGATGCCAAGATCGATGGTTACAGCGTCGGGTTGAGTTATCGCTTCTGAGCGAGTGCCCGTTTCGGGTACGGGCTCAAGGCCGCCGAGGGCGGCCTTTTTCATGGGCCCGGAGGCAAGGGCGTGGCGCCAGCCTGTCCTTCGAGTGCCTGGTAGCGCCCGAACTGCCTGGCCAGGAACTGCTCGGCCTGCTCCAGCATGAAGTAGCGGAACGCCTCGGCCGCAGGTGACAGCAGTTTGGACAGGGTGTGCACCACGTTCCACGCACGAACAATGGGCGTGCCTTCCACGTCGAGCTTGGCGATCAGGCCATGTTCGAGCTCCAGTCCCAGGGTGTGCAGCGAAAGGAAGCTGATGCCCATGCCCGCCATCACCGCCTGCTTGATGGTTTCGTTGCTGCCCATCTCCATGACCACCCTCGGCTCCAGCCGTGAACGCTCCAGCAGCTTTTCCATCGCCGCCCGGGTTCCCGAGCCGCGCTCGCGCAAGATGAATCCGTAGGGTTTCAGCGCCTCGATGGTGGGGTGGCCCACCTTCAGCAGCGGGTGGTCGATGGGTGCCACAAACACGTGGGGGTGGGCGGCAAAGGGTTCGGCGCGGGTTGCGAGTTCGGTGGGGGGGCGACCCATCACCGCGATGTCCACTTCGTTGCCGTGCAGCATCTTGACCAGTTGCTCGCGGTTGCCGACCGCCAGGCGGATCTCGATGCCTTCGTGTTCCCGCTGGAAGTCGGCCAGCAGCCGGGGCAAAAAATACTTGGCGGTGCTGACCATGCCGATGGTCAGGGTGCCCACCTCCAGCCTTTGCAGCCGTGCGGCGGCGTCTTCGGCGTCTTTCAGGGTGGCAATGACTTTGCGTGCATAGACCAGCATGTATTCGCCGGCCGTGGTCAGGGCCACCTGGCGCCCGCTGCGCTCGAACAGCGGCAGCCCCACATGGCCCTCCAGCTCCTTGACCTGCATGGTCACGGCGGGTGGCGACAGGTGCAAAACCTCGGCGGCACGGGCAAAACTGAGGTGTCTGGCGACCTCGGTGAAAACCCTGAGCTGGCGGAAGGTGGCGTTCTTCATTAAGTATTTGCTTAAGTAAAAATCAAATTATTGTGAATTTACCTTATTTAAGTGATTCCTTATAGTGATTCCAACGCCTCTTCCCGAGGCGCTGCGAATGACAGGACGGTTCATGTTGAAGGCGCTGATTTTTGATGTCGATGGCACCCTGGCCGACACCGAGGCGGCCCACCTGCGTGCGTTCAATCAGGCTTTTGAGCAGGAGGGCATGGACTGGCACTGGACCTTGGCGGAATACACCGGGCTGCTGGCCATCTCGGGAGGCAAGGAGCGTTTGTTGCACCACTGGCGCCAGGTCTCGCCGGGGCTCACCGAGGTCGAAGTTGGCGCTGTGCAGGCCACCATCGACCGGCTGCACGACGTCAAGACCGCTTTTTACGAGGCCGCTATTCAAGAGGGCGCAGTGGCATTTCGGCCCGGGGTGTTGGCTTTGATGGAAGAGGCCCGTGAAGCGGGCCTGAAGCTCGCCATTGCCACGACCACCTCGCCGGCCAATGTGGCCGCATTGCTGCGAAGTGCCCTGGGGGCTCAATGGCGGACCTTGTTCGCGGCGGTGGGCGATGCCGGCAACGCGCCGATCAAAAAACCCGACCCCCAGGTCTACCTCAAGGTGTTGGCCGACATGGGGATGCCGGCATCGGCCTGCATCGCCTTTGAAGACTCCTTCAACGGGCTTCAGGCGGCTCGCGCCGCGCGGCTTGCGACCGTGATCACCCCCAACAGCTTCACGGTCCACCACGATTTCACCGGTGCGCTGCGCGTGGTCACCGACCTGTCGGGTGTGAACCTCGCCCAGGTGCGCGAGTGGTTCGCCGCGGCCCCAACTTGAAAGTCCAACCCCATGATCCGACTTGCACCCTCCATCCTGTCAGCCGACTTTGCCCGCCTGGGCGAAGAGGTGCGCGCCATCGAAACGGCCGGTGCCGATCTGGTGCACTTTGACGTGATGGACAACCATTACGTGCCCAACCTCACCATCGGACCGCTGGTCTGCGAAGCCATCCGTCCGCATGTCCAGATACCCATCGACGTGCACCTGATGGTCGAGCCCGTTGACGCCCTGATTCCCCTGTTTGCCAAAGCGGGCGCCAACATCATCAGCTTCCACCCGGAAGCCAGCCGCCATGTGGACCGCACCCTGCAGCTCATCCGCGACCACGGCTGCAAGGCGGGCCTGGCGCTGAACCCGGCCACGCCGCTGGAGTGGCTGGACCATGTCATGGATCGGCTCGACCTGGTGTTGCTCATGAGCGTGAACCCTGGCTTTGGCGGCCAGGCGTTCATCCCCTCGACCCTTCCCAAGTTGCAGGCGGCCCGAAAGCGCATCGACACCCACAGGGCCGCAGGTGGACAGCCGATCTGGCTGGAGGTCGACGGTGGCGTGAAGCTCGACAACATCGGTCGGATCGTTGATGCCGGTGCCGACACCCTGGTGGCCGGCAGCGCCGTTTTCGGAGCGCCCGA
>JBFHEQ010000323.1:0-4413 GCA_041584075.1 Hydrogenophaga sp. | reverse complement strand
GTGCCCTTTGATGTGGTCTATGCGGGGCAAACCTGCCGGGCTTTTGCGGTGCGGTTTGAGGGGCGGGTGCATGCGTACCTGAACCGCTGCGCCCATGTGGCGATGGAAATGGATTGGCAACCGAACCGGTTTTTTGACGATACCGGTCAGTGGTTGTTGTGTTCCACCCACGGCGCGGTGTACCAGCCTGATACCGGTGCCTGCCGCGGGGGGCCTTGTCGCGGTGGATTGATCAAGATTCCACTGGTCGAGCACGATGGTGTCGTGTCGTGGCAGTCACAATACCCACTCCGCCCCCTGGAATTCTGAATCTATGAACGACGATTTGCCCGAAATGCCCCTTTCTCACCCTGGTCGACGCTCTGCCGACGGTGGCTGGGAGCGTGAGACGCTGGAGAAGCTGCTGTTTGCGACCATTCGGGAGCAGCGATCGGCCAGGCGCTGGCGCTTGTTCTTTCGGCTTGTGTGGCTGGTGTTGGTCGGCACGGCCTTCTGGTATGTGTTCAATGTGCAAAGCGGCGCGGCAGCGATCACCACGCCCCATACCGCAGTGATTGAAATTCGGGGCGAGATCGCTTCGGGTGTCGAGGCCAGCGCCGACAACGTGGTCAGTTCGCTCAAATCTGCTTTTGAAGACAAGGGTGCCCAAGCCATTGTCTTGCTGATTGATTCGCCCGGTGGAAGCCCTGTGCAGGCGGGCATCATCAACGATGAAATCAATCGTCTCAAGGTCTTGCACGACAAGAAAGTCTATGCAGTGGTGGAGGAAACCTGCGCTTCGGCGGCCTATTACATTGCCGCGGCAGCCGACGGCATTTACGTGGACAAAGCCAGTCTGGTTGGCAGCATTGGTGTGCTGATGGACGGTTTTGGTTTCACCGGCCTCATGGACAAGCTGGGTATTGAGCGGCGACTCATGACGGCAGGCGCCAACAAGGCTTTGCTGGATCCGTTCAGCCCGCAGGATGAGCGCCAGACGGCTTATATCCAGTCGATGCTGACGGAGATTCACGCCCAGTTCATTGACGCTGTCAAAAAAGGGCGCGGGGATCGCCTCAAGGAAACGCCCGATACGTTCAGCGGACTGGTCTGGAGTGGTCAGCAAGCGGTCGAGCAAGGACTGGCCGATGGATTGGGCAGTCTTGATTCTGTGGCGCGTGAAGTGGTCAAGGCCGAAGAAATTGTGGACTATACCCAGCGCGAAAACCTGGGGTTGAGATTGGCGCGGCAGTTTGGGGCCAGTGTGGGTCAAGGGGTATTTGTCGCCGCGCGCTCGGCGGGATTGAAGCTGCACTGAGCGGGTCAAGAAACTCTTATTGAAAGGTGAGGACAACAATGCAGATTAAAAAAGCCGTTTTTCCAGTTGGCGGGATGGGTACCCGTTTCTTGCCGGCGACCAAGGCCATCCCCAAGGAGATGTTGCCCGTCGTGGACAAGCCGCTGATCCAATACGCTGTCGAAGAGGCCTATGCAGCGGGCATTCGCGAAATGATTTTCGTGACGGGTCGACACAAGCGTGCGATTGAAGACCACTTTGATACCGCCTATGAATTGGAGTCAGAGCTCGAAGCGGCGGGCAAGCACGCCTTGCTGGAGCTGGTCAACTCGATCAAACCCGGCGACATGGACTGTGTCTACGTGCGCCAGCCCAAGGCTTTGGGCCTTGGTCATGCCGTTTTGTGTGCGGAACGCCTGGTGGGCAATGAGCCATTTGCGGTGTTGCTGGCCGACGACCTGATGCTCGGGCGTGATCAGGCCAGCGGCGGCCCCACCGTGTTGCAGCAGATGGTGGGGGCATATGCGAGCCACCCGGGGACGGTTTTGGCGGTGCAGGATGTGCCCCGTGAAGACACCCGCCGTTATGGCGTGGTTGATGTCAAGGGAGTGGATGCAGCGATTGCAGAAGTGTTTGCCATGGTGGAAAAACCATTGCCCGAGGTGGCGCCATCCACGCTGGCCGTGGCAGGTCGGTACATCCTCACACCTGCCGTGTTCAAGCGCATTCGCGAGCAACCCCGGGGTGCGGGTGGTGAGATCCAGCTGACCGATGGCATTGCCTCCCTGATCGGCTCCGAAAAGGTCTATGCCTTCCGGTACGACGGTCGTCGCTACGATTGCGGTAGCAAAGAAGGCTTCCTGGAGGCCACGATCGATCTGGCGCTGGCCAACCCCGAACTCAGCGCATCGGTCCGGGCCCACATGGCAAAGGCCCTGGCCTGAGCCGCGCCGGCCTGCCTTGATTGAAACGGCTCAACGTCCGATGAGAAAAACCGCCGGGGCCTCCAGGGGCAGGGTTTTCTCGAGGGCGCGGGCCCTCCAGTCGGCGATCAGTGCACTGCGGGTGGTTTGCTCCGCCAGGCTCAATGCGCAACTCACGGCCAGCCGGGTATGCGGGTGCAGGCATTGCAACAGGGCAGACAGCAAGGCCGCGTTTCGGTAGGGTGTTTCAATCAGAATCTGGGTCTGCCCGGTTTTCAGTGACAGGGCTTCCAGTTCTCGCAGCCGCTTGCTGCGCTCATCGGCACTTTGGGGCACATAGCCCACAAACGCGAAATGCTGGCCGTTGAGGCCGCTGGCGGCCAGCGCCAGCATGAGCGAGATCGGCCCCGTCATCGGCTGCACGGGAGCGCCCATCGCGTGGGCAGCACGGACGATTGAACTGCCAGGGTCGGCGATGGCCGGCATGCCCGCTTCACTGACAAGGCCCATGTCATGCCCCATGAGCAGGGGCGCCAGCAGGGCCCGTGCTTCGGCGTCCCCTGCGGTCGCTGGCGTGTGGTCGCCCTTCTTGTGCGTCTGGCGGGGCAATTCCTGGATGTGCTGCGACTGCAGCGGAGCGGCAAGGCGGTGAAGCTTGTCGACCCGTTTGAGGAAGGCCCGGGTGCTTTTGGCGTTCTCTGTGATCCAGTGCGTCAATCGGGCCGCGGTGGTGAGGGTGTCCAACGGCAGCCATCGGCTGATGGGGTCGGGCTCGGCGTCTGCCGCAACACAGCCAAAATCGAGCGGGGTGGGGATCAGGAACAAGGTTCCCGGCGTGGGGGTGACGGGCTTCACAGGATGGACACGCCTGCGGCGCGCAGCAGTTGGCAGGTGCGGATCAGTGGCAGGCCAATCAGTGCGGTGGGATCGTCGTTGTCGATGCGCTCCAGCAAGGCAATGCCCAAGCCCTCGCTTTTGGCGCTTCCGGCGCAATCGTAGGGCTGTTCGATCCGGAGGTAGGTCTCGATTTCCTGATCGCTCAACGGGCGGAACACCACGCGCACGGCGGCCAAATCGTGCTGTTCAAAACCGGTGGCCTGGCAGACCACGGCAACGGCGGTCTGAAACACCACGGTTTCCCCGCGCATGCGCTGCAACTGTGCAACCGCGCGATCATGGTTGCCGGGCTTGCCCAATGGGGTGCCGTGCAGGTCGGCGACCTGATCGCTGCCGATCACCACGGCTTCGGGAAAGCGTCGCGCGACGTCTCTGGCCTTGGCCAAGGCCAGACGGGTTGCCAGATCCGCTGGGGTTTCTCCGGCGTTCGGCGTTTCGTCGACATCGGGCGCAGCGGTCTGGAAGGGGCGGCCAAGCCGCGTCAGCAGCGCTTGGCGGTAGCGCGACGTGGAGCCCAGAATGAGGGTGCGGCTTTGGGCCGGCCCAGAGGGCGAAAGGGGAGAGGGCGTGACTTGAGGCATGCGGGTATTCTCCGCGCATTCTTTTACACTGGCGGCATGACCTCTCCCACAAAATCCCCCTGGAACCCCAAGCGCCTCGATGTCAGGGCGTTTGCCCTCGCTGGCGGGCACTTGAGCTCTTCGGAGGAGCCTGGCTCGTTTGACCGTTTGCAGGCTGAACGGGCGCCGGGCACCGAGCTGGGGCCGTTGACCTGGCACATGCAGGGGGAAATGCGGGTCCAGGGAGCGGGCAAGTCCGTACCCTGGATCCATTTGCAGGCAGAAACCACCCTTTGGGTGGTCTGTCAGCGTTGCCTGGGGCCGGTCCAGGCGCGGTTGCTGGTCGATCGCTGGTACCGGTTTGTAGCGGATGAAACCACGGCGGAAGCAGAGGATGAAGACAGCGAAGAAGATGTGCTCGCTCTGGAGCCACGCCCCGACATGATGCTCCTGGTGGAGGATGAGCTTTTGATGGCTTTGCCTTTGGTTCCGATGCACGAGGTCTGCCCGGAGCCTGTGGTGATGGGTGTGGCCGATGAGGGCGCCCCGCAGGGGGAGGACGAAGTTCCCCGCAAGAATCCGTTTGCCGAGTTGGCCCGTTTGAAAAAATGAAGGCAAGGTGGGTTTGGCGAATGCCAGCGATTCGGGCTATAATCTTTAGCTTTGCGCTGGCTGCCTGATGCACCGAGCGAGTCGGGCTTGATGTCCGCTCCAAGCGCAGTCCGTTAGTCCACCACCGATTTCAGGAGCCCATCAT
>JBFHEQ010000322.1:0-4417 GCA_041584075.1 Hydrogenophaga sp. | reverse complement strand
GTGCGCGATGACCAGCGTGGTGCGGTTTTCCATCAGCGTTTCCATGGCAACCCGGATGTGTCGTTCGGACTCGGAATCCAGCGCCGAGGTCGCCTCGTCCAGGATGAGGATCGGCGAGTCCTTGAGCAGCGCGCGCGCGATGGCGATGCGCTGGCGCTGGCCGCCCGAAAACATGTGGGCGTAGCGGTCGTGGTGCTCGGGGCGCAGACCCACGCGCTCCAGGCTCTGCATCACCTTGGTCTTGCGCTCGACAGCGCTCAGCGTGGTGTTGAGCAACAGCGGCTCACCGATCTGGTGACCGATTTTCTGGCGCGGGTTGAGCGAGGCGTAGGGGTTCTGGAACACCATCTGCACCTGGCTGCGCAGGCGCTTGTACTGCGCCTTGTCGCCCGGCACCACCCACTCTTCGCCCACCTGCAGCCGGCCCTGCGTGGGCGGCTCGATCAGCGTGAGCTGGCGGGCCAGCGTGCTCTTGCCACAGCCCGACTCGCCCACCACCGCCAGGGTGCGCCCCTGCGCCAGCTGGAAAGACACATCGGCCAGGGCCTTGACGGTCACCGCCGGCTTCATGAAGCCCTGCGACACGTGGTAATGCCGGGTCAACGACTCGGCGGTCATCACCGGATGGCTCATAGCGACTCCTGCGGGGTCATGGGGAAGAAGCAGCGCGTCTGCACGCCATCCTGCGCGTAGAGGCCAGGCCGCTCGGTGCGGCAGCGGTCCTGCACCTTGGGGCAGCGCGGCGACAGCAGGCAGCCGGCGGGCCGGTCGTGCTGGCCGGGCACGATGCCGGGCAAGGTGTGCAGCCGGCTCGCGCCACGGCTGTGTTCGGGCACGCTTTGCAGCAAGGCGCGCGTGTAGGGATGGGTGGGCGCGGTGAACATGCGCGAAACCTCGCCCTGCTCCACCACCTGGCCCGCGTACATCACCGCCACGCGCTGGGCCACCTCGGCCACCACGGCGAGGTCGTGCGTGATCAGGATCAGCGCCATGTTGTGCGCCTTCTGCAGCTGCACCAGCAGCTCCATGATCTGCGCCTGGATGGTCACATCCAGCGCGGTCGTGGGCTCGTCGGCGATCAGCAGCTTGGGGTTGCAGGCGATGGCAATCGCGATCATCACGCGCTGCGCCATGCCACCCGAAAACTGGTGCGGGTAACTCTCCAGCCGGTTGGCGGCAGCGGGGATTTCCACCATTTCCAGCAGCTCGATGGCGCGCGCTTTGGCAGCGGCGCCCCGCAAGCCCATGTGCTGCTTCAACACCTCGATCAGCTGGAAGCCGACCGTGAAACTGGGGTTGAGCGACGTCATGGGATCCTGAAAGATCATGGCCATGTCTTTGCCCAGGATCTTGCGGCGGTCGCGATCAGAGATCGTCAGCAGGTCCTTGCCGTCAAACACCAGCTTGTCGGCGTTGATGCGCCCCTGGCCAGCCAGCAGGCCCATCATGGCCATCATGCTGACCGATTTGCCCGAACCCGACTCGCCCACGATGCCGAGCACCTGGCCCTGATCGAGTTGCACGTCGAGCGTGTCCACCGCGCGAAAACCGCGGCCCTTGGCGCCAAATTCGACGCTCAGGTTTTGAATATCCAGAAGACTCATACGAAATCTCTCAAGCGTTGCACCGAGCCGTCGCCGGCGCGAAATGTCTGTACGAGAACGCCGCGGAACCGGCTTTGCCGGGCCGCCAGCATTGCCCCCTTGACGGGGTCGCGCGAAGCGAGGCGGGGGTGATCCATATCAACTTGCTGTCTTGAGCTTGGGGTCCAGCGCATCGCGCAGACCATCGCCCACCAGATTGATCGCGAGCACCGACAACAAGATCGTCAGACCCGGCAAGGTCACCACCCACCAGGCGCTCTCGATGTAATCGCGCGCCGATGCCAGCATCGTGCCCCACTCGGGCAGCGGCGGCTGCACGCCCAGCCCCAAAAAGCCCAGCGCGGCGATCTCCAGGATGGCCGCCGAAAAACTCATGGTGGCGTGCACGATCAGCGGCGCCGTGCAGTTGGGCAAGACCGTGACAAACATCAGGCGCAGGGTGCGCGCTCCCGACAACCGCGCGGCCGTCACGTAATCGCGCTGCAGCTCCGCCATGGCCGAGGCGCGCACCAGGCGCACATAGGCGGGCAACGACACCAGCGCAATGGCGATCATGGCGTTGAGCAGTCCAGGGCCCAGAATGGCCATGATGGCCACGGCCAGCAGCAGCGAGGGCAAGGCCATCATGATGTCCATGGCCCGCATGATCAGCGCATCCATCCAGCGCCCGGCAAAGGCAGCGGTCAGACCCAGGATCACCCCGGGGACCAGGGCCAGCACCACCGACACCAGGCCCACCAGCAGCGACAGGCGCGCCCCGTGGATCAAGCGCGACAGCAGGTCACGGCCGAGTTCATCGGTCCCGAACAAAAATTGCCAGCTGCCGCCCTCGGACCACACCGGCGCCTGCAGGAAGTTCGAGCGGTACTGCTCGATCGGGCTGTGCGGCGCCACCCAGGGCGCCAGAATCGCGAGCGAGCCCACGACCAGCATGAAGAACAGGCCGATCACGGCCCCCTTGTTGTGCGAAAAAGCGCGCCAGAATTCTCGGAAGTTCATCACTGCACCCGGATGCGCGGGTTGGCCACGCCATAAAGAATGTCCACCAGGAAGTTGGTCAGGATGACCAGCGTCGCCACCAGCAGGATGCCGTTTTGCACCACGGGGTAGTCGCGCCGCCCAATGGCGTCGATCAGCCATTTGCCGATGCCCGGCCAGGAGAAAATGGTCTCCGTCAGCACCGCGCCGCCCATGAGCGTGCCCACCTGCAGGCCCACCACGGTGAGCACCGGGATCAGGGCGTTGCGCAGCGTGTGCACAAAGATCACCCGCGCAGGCGACAGGCCCTTGGCGCGCGCCGTGCGCACATAGTCTTCCCGCAACACCTCCAGCATCGAAGACCGCGTCATGCGGGCGATCACGGCCAGCGGAATCGTGGCCAGCACAACGGCCGGCAGAATCAGATGGCGCAACGCATCCCACACCGCGCCGTTGTTGTATTCGGGATCGGCCTGCTGAGCCAGCCAGGCATCCCACACCATGAAGCCGGTTTGCGGCGGCACGTCGTAGAGCAGGTCGATGCGACCCGACACCGGCGTCCAGCCCAGACCCACGGAAAAGATCAGGATCAGCAACAGGCCCCACCAGAAGATGGGCATGGAGTAGCCTGTGAGTGCGGCCGTCATCACCGTGTGGTCCAGCCAGGTGCCCCGTTTCACCGCCGCCATCACGCCGGCGATCATGCCCAGAACCAGGGCGATCAGCAAGGCCATGATGGCCAGTTCCAGCGTGGCAGGAAACAGGGCCTTGAATTCGGTCCAGACACTGGCCTGGGACTTCAATGAAACGCCCAGATCACCCTTGAGCAATTGCCCCAGGTACGCGCCGTACTGCACGTACAGCGGCTGGTCCAGCCCCAGGCGGGTCAGGGCAGCGGCGTGCAGCTCGGGATCGAGCGTGCGCTCGCCCATCATCACTTCCACGGGATCGCCGGGAATGAGACGGATGAGCGAAAAGGTCAGCAGGGTGACACCCAGGATGGTGGGAATCAGCACGAGCAACCTGCGAAGGATGTAGCTCAACATGAGGGAAAGCCTCTGGTCATTTGTGAAGCGCGAAAAAAAGAGCAGGCGTCATGGGTATGACGCCTGCGTATTCACCAAAGCAAGATGACCCACCCAGCACGCGGTGGATCCGGCTCCGCCGGTCCGCACGCGTTGCCCCCTGGAGGGCGACGCTGCAGCCGGCGCGGGGGGAGCTTACTTGACGCTCACGCCTTCAAACTGGTAGTCGCCGAACGGGCTGATCTTGAAGCCGTTAAGCTCCTTGCGCATGGGCTGGTTCACGGTCGAGTGGGCGATCGTGGACCATGGCAGGTCTTTCTTGAACACTTCCTGCGCTTTCATGTACAAGTTGGTGCGCTCTTTCTGGTCCAGGCTGTTGCGGGCCTTGAGCACCGAGGCGTCAAATTCCTTGCTGCAATAGCGCGCATAGTTGGAGCCGCCCACCGCTTCGCAGGTCAGCAACACGCCCATGAAGTTGTCGGGAGACGCGTAGTCGCCGGTCCAGCCGATCAGCCCGGTGTCGTGCTCACCCTGCTTCATGCGCTTGAGGTACTCGCCCCACTCGTACTGGGTGATCTTGCCCTTGATACCGATCTTGGCCCAGTCGGCCTGGATCATTTCGGCCATCAGCTTGGCGTTGGGGTTGTAAGGGCGCTGCACCGGCATCGCCCACAGGGTGATCTCGGTGCCCTCTGCCACGCCGGCCTTCTTCAGCAACTCTTTGGCCTTCTCAGGATTGAAGGGCGCGTTCTTCAGCGCGGGGTTGTAAGACCACAGCGAAGCCGGGAACGGGTTGGCCGCCTCCTGGCC
>JBFHEQ010000321.1:0-4422 GCA_041584075.1 Hydrogenophaga sp. | reverse complement strand
GTACGCGCTGCGCGCCGCGTGGGTGATGGTCTTGTCGCGCACGTAGCGGCCGTTGACGTAGGCAAACTGCCAGTCGTTGCGCGAGCGCGCGGCGTCGGGCACGCCCGCGAAGCCCCAAACCCGCAAACGCTGACCGCTGTATTCAACGGGCTCAGCATCGGGCGCAGGCCATTCGACCGCCACGGCCTGGTCCACAAAACCTTCGCCCAGCACGTCGGCCAGTCGCTGGCGCAGCGCTGCCATGCCATCGCCGGGCACGGCCCGCCATTGGTTGTGCAGCTTGCCTTCGTGCCAGATGGCAAAACCCACGTCCGGGCGGGCCAGCGCATGGCGGCGCACGGCTTCGACGCAATGGGCCAGCTCGGTGGCGTCGGTTTTCAGAAATTTGCGGCGGGCGGGCGTGGCGAAAAACAGCTCGCGCACTTCCACGGTCGTACCCCGGGTGCGGGCAGCGGGTTCCAGTTCGCCGCTGCGGCCGTCGAGCAGCCAGCCGTGGGACTCGGTTTCGGTGTCAACCCGGGTCAGCAGCGAGACCTCGGCAATGGAGCAGATGGCAGCCAGGGCCTCTCCCCGAAAGCCCATGGTGCCGACCGACTCCAGGTCACCCAGGCTGGCGATCTTGCTGGTGGCGTGGCGTTTGAGGGCGGTGGGCAGTTCGGCACGCAAGATCCCGCAGCCGTTGTCTTCCACGCTGATCAGCCGCACGCCGCCGGCCTGCAAGCGCAAGGTGATCTGGGTGGCGCCCGCATCGAGGGCGTTGTCCACCAGCTCGCGCACCACCGAGGCCGGCCGCTCCACCACTTCGCCGGCAGCGATCTGGCTGATCAGCTCGTCGGGCAGTTCACGGATGGGGCGGCGGGTGGTCTGGGAAGGGGATGGGGCGTTCACCCGGAAATTGTAGGGCGCCTCCCGCCAGGCGACGCTGAACACCGCCATGCCCCCCAAAAGGTCGGCTTATACCGAGCGGTTGCGCGCCAGCGGCGGGTTTTGCGAGAAGTAGTTGACGATGCCCTTGAGCAGGGCGTTGGCCAGATCGGTCTGGTAGGCCTCGCTGTTGAGCCGCTTTTCTTCCTCGGGGTTGCTGATGAAGGCCGTTTCCACCAGCACGCTCGGAATGTCTGGCGCCTTCAGCACGGCAAAACCGGCCTGTTCCACACGGGGCTTGTGCAGCTTGCCGATCTTTTTCACCTCGCCCAGCATGGCGCCGCCGAGTTTGAGGCTGTCTTTGATCTGGGCCGTGGTGCTCATGTCGAGCAAGGCTCGGTGGACCGTGGCGTCCTTGGTTTTAAGGCTCACGCCGCCCACCAGGTCGGCCGCGTTTTCTTTCTTGGCCATCCAGCGTGCCGCCGCGCTGCTGGCGCCCTTGGTGCTGAGTGCAAACACGCTGGCGCCCTGGGGGTCCGGTGTGAAGAAAGCGTCGGCATGCAGGCTGATGAACAGGTCGGCCTTGACCCGCTGGGCTTTTTGGACGCGCACGTTGAGGGGCACGAAAAAATCGGCATCCCGTGTGAGGTAGGCCCGCATGGGGTGGCCGTTGACCTTGGTGGCGTTGATGCGGTCGCGCAGGCGCAGGGCCACCTTCAGCACCACATCCTTTTCGTGTGTTCCGGCGGGTCCCGACGCACCCGGGTCTTCGCCGCCGTGGCCTGGATCCAGCGCCACGATGATGAGCCGGTCGGTGTCGTCACCTCTGGTTCTCGCTTTGTTGGCACTGCCGGGGCGGCGCTTGGCGCCGCTGGCGCCAGCAGCAGACGCCATGGCTGTGGCGTCTGCACCGCCATCGCCCTTCGGCGCGGCGGGCGTTTTGCCACTGTCGCGGTTGCTGGTGATCCAGTCGCCCAAAGGGTCGTGGGGCTCAGCGTGGGCACCGAGGGCCGCGGTTTCAATGCCCAGCAGGCGGGCGGCGCGAGCGCTGGACTCGTCCATGTCCTTGATGCGCTGGCTGATCAGTTCTTCCAGCGGGTCGGGCAGGTTGACCGGGTGCAGGTCGAGCACCAGGCGGTGGCGGTAGGCGGCCACAGGGTCGAGGTTGAATACCTGGGGGTCGATCGGCTTCTTGAGATCGATGCGCAATCCCACCACATTGAGGCCCGCCTGGGTCACCGACATGCCGGCGATGTTGGGGTCGTCGCTCTTGAGCTTGCCGACCAGCTCCTTGATCGGCGCAAGCAGTTCAATCCCTTCGATGTAGATGGTGAGCCGCGAGGGGTCGCTGTTGGCGGTCTGCTTGACTTTCAACTCGCCATCGGATTCGATCGTGAGCCGGGTGTAATCCTCGGCCGGCCAGATCCGCACGGCCACCACACTGGCACCGCGTGCGATCTGGTGGGCACCAATCAGCAACACCAGCGAGCCTGCTTGCAGCAGGTGTCGGCGATTGAACGTTGACTGGAGGGGTTTGGCCTTCATGCGGTCAGGGATGCCAGCAGTTGCTGGCCTTCGGGGGTGAATGCGTTCATGACCACAGAGCGCTGAACCGGTGCCGTTTCATCGAGTTCGGAGGGAGGTGCATGCATGGGGTCGGTCAGGATACGGATGTCGGCGTCCACAGGGGGCAAAAAACCGGCCGCGCGTTCGGGCCACTCCACCAGCTTGAGACCGGGCGTGGCAAAAAGTTCTCGAAATCCGGCATCCTCCCATTCGCGGGGATCTGTGAAGCGGTAAAAATCAAAATGCCAGATGTGCAGCGGTTCGCCCAGGGGCAGCAGGCCACAGTGCCGTGACTGGTGGGGTTCCACCACCGCGTAAGTTGGGCTCTTGATGCGGCCTTCCACGCCGAGCGCTCGCAACAGGTGGCGCACCAGCGTGGTCTTGCCCGCTCCAAGCTCACCGTGCAGGCTGAGCGTGGCATTCAGGATGGCCGGATGGCCGGCCAGCTTTCGCGCGAAAGCTTCGGTCGCAGTTTCATCGTGCCATTGTCCTTGCCAGACCTTGCTGTTCGCCGCTGAGGGCTGGAGGCTGGTGGCAGACGCCAATGGGCGATCGGAGCGGGTAGGGGGGCTGATGCTCAACGTGTCTCTGGGATGGGGACCAAGGGTCGAAGGCCTTATTTTCCCAAATCGAGCGGCCTCCGTGGTGGCCTGTATCCGACAGAGCGGGTGAAAGACCCGTGATTTTCATCCGTTTCCCTCGCTCCGGTGCCCCGCTCGGCACAACAACCCGGGTGGGCCACGCAGGTCAGCGGTCAGGCCGCGCCAGGGTGATCAAAGCGGTAGCCCACGCCATACACCGGGTTGATGTGGGCGAAAGGCGGGTCGATCAGTTGCACTTTTTCCTGCAAAGCCTGGATATGGCGCTCAATGTCGTGGTCCCTGGCGGCATGGTTTTCCCTGTGCAGGCTGTTGAACAGCCACCCCCTCGGTATCGCGCTGCCCGGTTTGTCCAGCAGCATGCGAAACAGGCTGAACTCGGACCGGGAGAGGTCGAGCCAGTGTCCCCTCCAGGCGATGCGTCGTCTGTCTTCGTCAATAGACCAGGGGTCAGGAGCTGTCGCGACCTGACCCTGCACGCGCCTCAATTGCGCCTTGACGCGGGCCATCACCTCGCGGGGACTGAACGGTTTGCACACATAGTCGTCTGCGCCCGAGTCCAGGCCCATCAGCCGATCGATCTCGTCGATCCTGGCCGTGATCATGATGATGGGTCCTTGGTAAAACTGGCGAACGGAACGGCAGACCGCGACGCCGTTCAGGCCGGGCAGCATCAGGTCAAGCAGGACCAGCGCAGGCGGTTCGTGGCGAATGAAATTGACGGCCACCTGTCCGTTGTCGGCCAGGTCGACCAGAAACCCCTCTGCTTCCAGGTAGTCGATGAGCAGGCGGGCGATCTTGGGATCGTCTTCGACCACCAGGATGCGCGTTGGGGTTGCAGAGGTGTTCATGGGGGACGCGTGAGTGAGAAGGTTTTGCCGGTTCGTTCGTGGTGCTGGCGTGTCGACCAGGGCGCCGATTTCACTGCCGGGTGGGTCGGAAGCTCGCACGGTGCACGATGAACACCACCGTTGCCGGGCCAGCCCCATTGAACCCAGCGGCGCCGGCAGAGGCCTGCGAGCACGGCGTTGTCCAGCCACTGCCTGGCAAGCTTGATCCGCGCCAACACGTGAACAGCCTTGGAGTCTGGCCGCAACTTGTGGAGATTTGATGGATTTTGGGCATCGGTGACGCCATGGAAGCCCTGAATTGCTGGCGCCAGCACAAGTGGCCGGTCTTCCTACAATGCAAGGTCCATGGCAAACACGACCACCACGACCTCGCTCGCGACCGGCACCGCTCCGGCCGAAAGGGCGCATGCGAATGCCGAGCTGGTGACCTCGATCCAGTCCTGGGGTCAGGCGCTGGGTTTTTCGCACATCGGCGTGGCGGGCGTGGACCTGTCCTCGGCCGAACCGGGGCTACAAGCCTGGCTGGCCCAGGGCTTTCACGG
>JBFHEQ010000320.1:0-4431 GCA_041584075.1 Hydrogenophaga sp. | reverse complement strand
TCGATCACCCCATCGTCAAACAGCGCGAACCAGCCCAAGAATTCGCCCGAGGACCGCTCGTGCACGGCCAGGACTTCAGGCTCCGTTCCGCGCGGTGTCAGGAAATCAGCATCCACACAGCCCGCCTCGGGCACCGGGCGGCCACCGTTCAGGTACCGCATCACCTCGGGGTCGGCCTCCAGCGCCACCAGGTCAGCGCGGTCGGCTTGCGTGACCGGCCGTAGGCTGAGGCGGGCGGTGTTCAGGCGGAAATCGGGGTGCATGGGCATGGCGGCTGACCCGCTCCTGTGCAGGGCTTGGTGCGATGCGTTTGGAATAAAGTGTGAAGCGCGCCGATACGCCGGATTTTGTGCATCCCGGTTGCCCGGGATGTGACCGTCATTCCTCTGGGCCGCTGGTCACCCAAGCGGCTCGGTGCTACCTACCCGCCAGCTCCGCGGAACCACGTCAACGCTGGCCTATTTGGTATTGCTGCGCGTAGAGATTGCCCGTTTCACCCGAACTGAATCGGCTCGTCTCTGTTGCTCTGATCCTCACCTTAGGGCCCTTTGGGCGAACCCATTGAGCTTGTCGGTGGAGAGGTGTTACCTCCTACGCTGTCCTGTGCAGTCCGGACGTTCCTCCAGTGCCGCCTTTCGACGATTGCACCAGCGACGGCCTGGCGCGCTTCACACCGTCGATTATCGTGCCTGCAGGCAGACCTCAGACCAACCGTTCGATCTTTTTGTACTTCCACACCAGCTTGTAGTACGCCGTCTGGCACGCCAGCATGGCGGCATAGGTGATGGGGAATGCCATCCACACGCCCTTCAGCCCCAGCCACGCGTCCAGCGCATAGGCCGTGGGCACCTGCACCAGCACGATGCAGGCAATGGAAATCGTCACCGGTATCAGCACCACCCCGCTGGCGCGCATGATGCCACCGACCACGGCCTGAAAACCGAACAGCAGCAGGCTCCACAACATGATGTGCAGCAGCTGCTCGGCCTGCAGGCGCACAGCCTCCTGCGTGATGAACAGGCCCAGCAGCCAGTGCGACAAGGCGTACCCGATCAGGATCAAGGAGCCCGTGATGAGGGCGTTGAGGGCCAACCCGGTGCGCAGGATGGAACGCACTCGGTCCAGCGCGCCGGCTCCGATCGCCTGGGCACCCAGAATGGAAGCGGTGATGGCGATGGACAACGCCGGAAACTGCACGTAGTTCACCACCTGCGTGACCGCACCGTAAGCCGCCGTAGCCTCCGATCCGTGGCGGTTGACCAGCGCCAGGATCACGAGCTCGGAGATGGAGATGACGACCATCTGCACCCCGGTGGGCAGGCCGATGCGCATCACTTTTTTCAGAATCTCGCGGTCGAGCTTGAGCGCGGAAAACAGCGCAGCGTTGGGCGCCAGGACGTGGTTGCGGCGGCGCAAGCGGACGGCCAGGAAGAACAGCGCCACGCCGGTCGAAACAAACCCCGCCAGCGCCGCACTCTGAATGCCCAGGGGCGGCAGGCCCAGCCAGCCCTTGATCAGCGCCGGCGTGAGCGCGAGGCCCACCGAAGTCGACAACAGCAGCGCCAGCAAAGGGGAGACCGTGTCGCTGACACCGCGCAACAGCTGGGTGAACAAAATGAAGGTCAGCAGCAGCGGCATCAACAACATCATCATGCGGGCGTAGCCCGTGGCGTCGTCCAGCACATCGGCGGGGGTGCCCAATGCCTCCAGGGCCTCGCGGGCAAACACGCTGCCCAGCACAGCCGCCGTCAGGCCAATCATGGCGCCCAAAGCCAAAGCGGTGCCGGCGATGGCCTGGACCTTTTCGGGCTGTTTCGCGCCCCAGGCCTGGCCGATCAACACCGATGCCCCAGCCCCCAGACCAATCACCAGGGAGATGAAAAAGAACACGATGGGGAACATGCCCGCCACCGCCGCCAGCGCGTGGGTGCCCAGCATCTGCCCGATGTAGATGCCGTTGAGCGTGCCCGACAGGCTTTGCAGCAGGTTGGACAGCACCATGGGCGCCAGAAAGAGCAGGTAGATCTGCCACAGGGCGCGCGCGGGAGGCTGGGCCGACGGCGTGGCCGCGGCCGGAGACGGGTTCGAAGACATGGTGCGACAGTAACGGTTGGGGGATGGCCGGTGCTCAGAGCTGGGAAAATGCCCCTTCTGACATCCGCTGCAGGTGGGTGCGCACGTCTTCTGGCCAAGCCTGGATCCGCTCGCCAAATGCACCCGCATCGTGGGCAAACAAGGCGCGGGAAGCCTCTTCAAAGCCGGGCAATCCCCCGGCAATGGCACTCATGAAACGGTAAGCCCGCTCCTTGGCCTGGCGTTGCAGGTCTTGCTCGGCGTAGGTCTTGCGCGCGTCTTCAACCAGCCGGCGCAAGGCGGCCGATGCGCCACCCCGCTGCTGGGCCAGCCATTCCCAATGCCTGGGCAAGAGCGTCACCTCCCTGGCCACCACGCCCAGGCGTGGGCGTCCGACAGTGGCTGGCGCAGGCACCGCCTGCACGGCCGCCTCGGAGGGCGGTGCGCTGGGTTGCGGGGGCACGTAGCCTTCGGGCCAGGGATGGTCCACCAACTCCCCGGTCGCATCGTCAAACACCAGCAGGCCACCACCCTGCTCCCGATGGAGTGCGCGCAAGGTCTCAGCGACCATGGGGTAGGCGCCATGGGCAACCCGCGTGGTGCCGAGAAAAGCGGTACAGGAAGGCGCAGCAGTGGAGGTAGAAGAATCCGTCATCCCGGGATTATACCCGGGTTATTTAATTTTACCCGGGTTATTTTTGACCAACAGGTACAACCAGACCGGTTGGCGTTTGAGACAATAGGCGGCGCAAGCGGCCCAGGTCTTTCCGGACTTGGTCCAGCGGCCCCACACCCGACTGCTTGATCACCACAAGCCTTGGAAAGCCCTCTCGAATGATCCGCCTCTCCGAACTCAAACTGGCCTTGGCCGACGTGCCCACCGAGCACCGCCGCGCCGCCGACGCCCCCACCGAAACCCGCGCCGACCGCGAGCCACCACCCCATCCAGTCGAAGCACTCACCCGCCTGGCCGCCCAGACCCTGGGTGTCGCCACGCAAGCGATTGCTCATCTGCATGTTTTCAAGCGCAGCTTTGACGCACGCAAGGCCGAGCTGCTGGCGGTGTATATCGTCGATGTGACGCTGGCCGATCCTTCGGTGGAACCCGGCCTGCTGGCCCAGTTTGAGAAGAATCCCCACGTCCAGGCCACGCCCGACATGGCTTGGCGCGCGCCGGGCCACGCGCCCGCAGGCTGGCCCGCCGAGGCGGCCGAGCGCCCGGTGGTGATCGGCCTGGGGCCCTGCGGTCTCTTTGCGGCACTGGCCCTGGCCCAAATGGGGCTCAAGCCCATCGTGCTGGAGCGTGGCAAGCCGGTGCGCGAGCGCACCAAAGACACCTGGGGCCTGTGGCGACACCACAAGCTCAACCCGGAGAGCAACGTGCAGTACGGCGAAGGCGGCGCCGGCCTGTTCTCCGATGGCAAGCTCTACAGCCAGATCAAGGACCCACGCT
This sequence comes from Hydrogenophaga sp., assembly GCA_041584075.1. Classification (GTDB taxonomy): domain Bacteria; phylum Pseudomonadota; class Gammaproteobacteria; order Burkholderiales; family Burkholderiaceae_C; genus Hydrogenophaga. The sequence goes on along the minus strand of JBFHEQ010000320.1, from coordinate 905 downwards.
TCCTCGGTCGCAAGGTGATGCAGGAATTCGTGGACGCGGGAGCACCCCGGGAAATCCTCTACCAGGCCCATCCCCACATCGGCACCTTCAAGCTGGTGAAGGTGGTCGAGGCCATGCGCGAAAAAATCATTGAGCTGGGTGGCGAGATCCGGTTTCAGCAACAGGTGGTCGGGTTGCAGCTGGCGCCCACGGACGAAGGGCAGCACAGGCTCACCGGTTTGCGGGTCAAGCACCTGGGCACGGGTGAAGTGGCCGAGCTGCCCGCCCAGCGGGCCGTGCTCGCCGTGGGCCACAGCTCGCGTGACACCTTTGCCCTGCTCCACGACGCCGGTGTGTTCCTGGAAGCCAAACCGTTCTCGGTGGGATTTCGCATCGAACACCCCCAAGGCGTGATCGACCGGGCCCGCTGGGGCCGGCATGCCGGCCACCCCCTGCTGGGCGCGGCCGATTACAAGCTGGTGCACCACGCCAAAAACGGGCGGGCCGTCTACAGCTTCTGCATGTGCCCGGGTGGCACCGTGGTGGCCGCGACCAGCGAGCCGGGCCGCGTGGTCACCAACGGCATGAGCCAGTATTCGCGCAATGAGCGCAACGCCAACGCCGGCATGGTCGTGGGCATTGAGCCCTCCGACTTCCCCTTGCAGTTTCCGCAAGACACGCCGCTGTGGGTGGCTGCATTTGGTGAAACCAACGGCACACGCTACGCCGTTCAGGCCGAGTCCCAAAAAGCCCGGGGCCAGATCCACCCACAGGCCGGCAACGTCTTGCAGCGCCAGCTGGAAGCCCGGGCTTACACCCTGGGTGGCAGCACCTACGAGGCGCCGGGCCAGCTGGTGGGTGATTTCATCGCCGGCCAACCTTCAACCGCCCTCGCCGATGTGGAGCCTTCTTACAAGCCCGGCGTG
>JBFHEQ010000319.1:0-4432 GCA_041584075.1 Hydrogenophaga sp. | reverse complement strand
GTGGTCAGGTAGTTGGGCGCAATGGCGGGCGCGTCAGCGGCCTTGTTGCTGGTGATGGTCACGCTGCCCCGGCTGCTCGGGTTGAGGTTGCACACGCTGGCGGTGAACGCCGGGAAGCGGTGCAGGTCTTCGCCAAAAGCATCGAGGCTCAGGGGCTGTACGTGGTATTCCAGGTTGGCGTAGGGCTGATCGGGGCTGCTGCGCGTGAAGGCACCGAGCTGGCTGGGCGCCATGCTCATGGGGCCGGTGCGCTTGAGCGCGTATTCCAGACCGATCATTGCCTTGCCCCACAAGGAACTGGCCAACGTGTTGAGTGTCTTGGCACCCTGCACCTTGAACACGGTGCGGATCTGCAAATGGTCTTGCAGGTTGGCGCCCACACCCGGCAGATCCAGCGCCACCTCGATGCCATGCTCTTGCAACAAGCCAGCCGGACCGATGCCGGACAGCTGCAGGATGTGCGGCGAATTCACGGCGCCCGCGCTGAGCACCACTTCACACGCTGCCTTCACGGTGACCGACTGGCCGCCCCGCATCAACACCGCGCCGGTGCAGCGCAACACACCATTGGCATCACGCGCCAGCGTGAGGCGCTGAACCTGGGTCTCGGTCCACACCGTGAGGTTGGGCCGCTGGGCCACAGGCCTCAAAAACGCCTTGGACGCGTTCCATCGCCAGCCCGCCTTCTGGTTGACTTCGAAGTAGCCCACCCCCGTGTTGTCACCGGTGTTGAAATCGCTGCTGGCGGGAATGCCCGCCTCTTGTGCGGCCAGGGCAAAGGCGTCGAGCACGTCCCAGCGCAGGCGCTGTTTCTCGATGCGCCACTCGCCGCTGCCACCCAGACTGGGGTGGCCATGGTGCAAGGCCAGCCCCGGGGTGCTCATGCCCTCGCCCTGGGTGTCGAGGCGGTGGTGGTTTTCGTGGGCCTTGAAGTCTTTGAGGCTGTTGTCCCAGTTCCAGGCGCTGTCGCCCGTGAGCTCGGCCCACTGGTCGTAATCGCGCGCCTGGCCGCGCATGTAAATCATGCCGTTGATGCTGGAGCAACCGCCCAGGGCCTTGCCCCGCGGGTATCGCAGGCGGCGCCCGTTGAGCCCCGCGTCGGGCTCGGTCTGGTAGAGCCAGTCGGTGCGCGGATTGCCGATGCAATAGAGGTAACCCACCGGGATGTGGATCCAGTGGTAGTCGTCTTTGCGACCAGCCTCCACCAGCAGCACACGCTTGCCGGGATCGGCACTGAGCCGGTTGGCGAGCAGGCAGCCGGCCGTGCCGGCGCCGACGACGATGTAGTCAAAGGCCGTGTTGTCGCTCATGGTGTGTGGTCAGGATCGAGGTCACTGGAGCCGTCGAGCAGAGGAAGGTCCTCGTCGTCGGGCAAGGCAAAGTCCCCGCGCTGGAAAGCCTCGACCACCTTTTCGGCCTGGGCCACCAGCCGCTCGGGCACCATGACCCGCACCGGAATGGCACTGGCCAGCAAACCGTGGGTCTGCACCAGATGGGCGTCGGCCACCATGGCCGGCACGCCGCCAGCCTGCAGACAACCCCGCAGCAAGAAGGCCTCGGTGGGGCTGAAGAAGGTGATCAGGGTTTGCCAGTCACCGTCGGCTGGGTCGTAGGGGCTGTCGCCGTGCATGGATGGGGTGCTCAGGTACCGTGGAAGAAGTCAGTCGGGTGCATGGCACCCATCGTAAACACATCGCAGTAGCCCCGCCGGCGGGAACCCGGGCAGGCAGCGGGTCCATGGGAGCGGCGAACGGGGCCGCGCACGGGTGCCCGTTCCGATCCGGCACCCCGATGGCGGCGTCTACCAGCCGCTGGGAAAGTCGTAGTCCGGGTCCAGTACCCGCCCGGCCATCGCGGGCAACATGTGGGCGATGAAGACTTCGCCCATCCACTTGCGCTCGGCCGCCGCAGCTGCCGGACGACCTTCGGTCAACAGCGTGAGACTGGCGAATTTTGAAATGCCCAGCTCAAAACTCAGGCCCGACGGCACGTGCGGCGGACGGGCACTACCGCCAGGCGCCGGCTGGGTTTCCAGGCGCCATGCCCCCAGAAACCGGTCAAAACTGCCCACCGTTCCGCTGCGCCAGGCATCGGCCACGTACACATGCCAGGCAACGCCAGGCTCTTCAAGCACGAAACCCCAGTCAAATTCGTAAACGCCCGCAGGCTCGCCTTCAGCGAAAAGCTCCAGCTGCAGCACCTCCTCCAGGGTGGAGAACTCGCCAAACAGGGGCCCGGCTCCTGTGGGCTCGCCGGCCACAAACCGGCGCACATGTTCGGGATTCACACTGAACAGCGGCGCAGGTTCGTTCCAGGCGGGCTTGGCCCGATTGAGCAAGCGCGCGGTGGCGTCCACACTCTTTTGCGCGTTGATGCACCAGTCCATGAACTGCTGGCGGCCCTCGTCATGGGAGAGCTGCAGCAAGGTGGTTTCGAATTGCGTATCGTCCTGCAGGTGGCCGTCTTCGCGCAGCCGCAGGACGATGTCCAGCATCGAGTTGCGGGTGACGTGTTCGAGGGTATAGGCCAGGTCGCCGCCGGGGAAGTCCTGCATGGACTGCTGTATCCAGGCCATGGTCTCTTCGTGACCGAGGCCTTCGGGCGCGCGGGGAATGTCGTGGAAAAGGGCTCTCAGCACCCGTACCGTGTCCAAATCGCTCGCCATGTCGCAAAAGTCTCCTGTGGTGACGCCCCACCAACGGAGTGGAGCCAGTGAGGATCATGCATGGTTTTTGGACCCGTTTCCAGTTGTGACCGGCCCGATGGCCGCTGGTTGCACACTTTGGACGTGCACGATCTCACGCTACGGGCGCGCCGGCAAAAAAAAGGCGGGCGCCCGGAGGACGCCCGCCTTGCATCAGGCTTTGCTGGTGGTTACAGCGATTTGGGCGTCTTGAGGGCGATGCCTGGCCACTGGGCGTCTGCCGACTGCTTGTGGCCGGGCACGTCTTTGAGCCACGCGGCCTGCACGTCCGGATTCAGGTTGAGATAGAGCTTGCCGTCGGCGATGTGCCAGGCCTTCGGGTCACCGTCGAATTTCTTGCCCATGTGCGCACCCATGGCGCAAAAGCCGCCGTATTGCGGCGCGTATTTCGCCGGGTTGGCCAGAAACGCCTCGCGGTTGTCCGCGTTGGCAAAGCGGTAAACCACGCCTTCATGAGCAGCCTGGAACTCGGCCTTGCCGGCGGTGGGCGCACCCACGGTGAAGTAGGCGACCGGGTCGTGTCCCTGGAGGCCCACGCCGCGTTTGTCGACGTTGATGGGCGCGTATGACTGTTCGTCAAACGCAAAGCTGGTGCTGGGCAGCAGGGCCAGGCCGCTGGCGGCCGCCAGCGCAAGGGACAACACGCTGGTGCGGATGGTGGGGGATTTCATGAGGGCTCCTGGTGGGGGTGGGTGGCGTGGAATGAGAACGAGAACGAGAAGAGACAAGATCGAAACAAGAGGCGGGAGAGATGTGACGCAGCGGGTGCGGAGCGCAGGCCGGGCTCAGAGTGCTGTGCGCAACCAGGCCGACAACTGCTCGTCGGTCTGCATGCCCACCACCTGCGAGACGGCTTGGCCGTCTTTGAACAGGATCAGCGTGGGGATGCTGCGCACGCCAAAGCCGCCGGCGATGTCGGCCGCTTCGTCCACATTGAGCTTGCGCACAGCAACCTGCCCGTCAAAGCGCGCGGCCAAACGCTCCAGCGTGGGTGCCAATGCACGGCAGGGGCCGCACCACGGGGCCCAGAAGTCGACCACGACAGCGCCGGCCTGCTGCTCGATGAAGGTGTCGAAGCTGCTGGCGTCCAGCGCGGTGACACGGGCGGTGGATGCGGTCGGGGTGGGGGTAGCGGTTTCCATGGCGATTCCTGTGTTCTTTCAAGAGCACCACACATCGGTGGTGGCGTGAAGAAAGTGTAGAAACCGGCGTGGCTGTTTGAGGGCTCGTGCGTCTCGTTTGTTGTGCCGATCGTCTCGCCCACCCGACCTCAGCCCCGGCTGAAACCGCGTTCAGTCGTGTGCGCTTTGTGCCGCCAGCCAGGCCTGGGGCGGCGTGCCGGTGCGGTGGGTGAAGGCACGGGTCAGCGCCACGGCGCTCGCATAACCCACCATCGGCGCAATGGCCTTGAGGGGTTTGCCCCGCTTGAGCAGGCTCTGGGCCACCGTGATGCGCCAAGCCGTGAGGTAGTCGAGCGCGGTGAGCCCCGACACGGTCTTGAAATGGCTGGCAAAGCGCGCGCGCGACATGCCCGCCAGCTCGGCCAGCGATTCCAGCGTCCAGGCCTGGGCGGGCTTTTCGTGCATCGCCGTCACCGCCTTCGACAAACGGGGATCGGCCAGCGCCGCCAGGATGCCGGTGGTCACCGAGGCGCTGTCCAGCAAATGGCGCAACAGCAAGATCAGCAGGTATTCCATCAACAGGTCCAGCGCGGCCTGGCGACCGCAC
>JBFHEQ010000318.1:0-4450 GCA_041584075.1 Hydrogenophaga sp. | reverse complement strand
TCCCGAGGGCATGCGCTCTCGCGAGAAATACTTCTGGCAGTCGGTGATCGGCCTCGTGGCCGCCTTCTATCTGGTGTTCAGCGTGTCCGAGACCAGCAACCTGCGCGTGCTGGAGCTGTTCTACAACTGGGTGGTCTCGGGGTTCACCATCGACCTGCCACCCCGGGCCGGCCTTCTGGTGCCCTTCTTCAAGGAAGTGAGCTACCCCCTGGGCGTGTTCGGTTTCGTGATCATGACCTACCTGGTCATCGTGGGATCGAGCAACGCCGTCAACCTCACCGACGGCCTGGACGGTCTGGCCATCATGCCGGTGGTGATGGTCGGTTCGGCGCTGGGTGTCTTTGCCTATGCCACGGGCAGTTCGGTGTTCTCCCGCTACCTGCTGTTGCCCCACATCCCCGGTGCCGGCGAGCTGCTGGTGTTTTGCGCGGCCATGGCCGGCGCGGGTCTGGCGTTTCTGTGGTTCAACACCCACCCGGCTCAGGTGTTCATGGGTGACGTGGGCGCGCTGGCACTGGGTGGTGCGCTGGGCACCATTGCCGTGATCGTGCGCCAGGAAATCGTGCTGGCCATCATGGGCGGCATTTTTGTCGTCGAGGCATTGTCGGTGATGGCCCAGGTGGGCTGGTTCAAGTACACCAAGCGCCGGTATGGCCAGGGGCGCCGCCTGTTGCAGATGGCGCCGCTGCACCACCATTTCGAGAAGAAGGGCTGGAAGGAGACCCAGGTGGTCGTGCGCTTCTGGATCATCACCATGTTGTTGTGTCTGGTGGGGTTGTCCACCTTGAAACTGCGATGAACCACTTGAAGGACCGATCTGTTCTGATCCTGGGCCTGGGTATTTCCGGCCTGGCGATGGCGCGTTGGTGCGTGCGATCCGGGGCGAAAGTGACCGTGGCCGATACACGGCCGCAGCCACCACAGCTCAGGGTCCTGCAGGAACAGTGTCCACAGGTGGCCTTCGTCCACGGTGCATTTGATCAGGCGATGCTGGACCGTACCGGCTGGCAACTGGTCGCCCGCAGCCCCGGGCTCGCTCCATCGGGCTTGACCGTGGTGCGTGCCTGGACGCAGCAGCACGGCGTGCCGTTCTGGAGTGAGCTGGATCTGTTTGCGGCTGCCTTGAACGAGCTGGGCCAGCGCGTCGAATCGCCCTATCGCCCCAAGGTGCTGGCCATCACGGGAACCAATGGAAAAACCACGGTCACGTCGCTCACCGGGTTGTTGCTGGAGCGCGCTGGTGTGCGGGTTGCGGTCGCGGGCAACATTGGACCGGCCTTGCTGGATGTGTTGTCCCAGGCTCTTGATGTGGAGGCTGCAGCCAACGAAGTCGATCGGGTGGAGGCTGAGCGTCTGGCGCAGGAGGCTGAGGCGGCCACGACCGCGCCCTCCGCAATGTCAAGCGAGGCTGCGCCTCCGGAACCAGCGTTGACCGAGGCCGTTCAGGGCAGTCTGGTTGACGAGGCGGCCGAGTCCACGGAGGCCGCGTCCGACACTGGCGCTGAAGTCCAGGGCGCGCCCGATGTAGCGGGTCAAGCCACCAATCCAGACGATGCCGGTGACGCCGAGGAATCGGGTGCGCTCACCTTGCTCGTGCCACCCCCTGTGGAGCCTCCGCAGCCGCCCCACCTGCCCACAGCCTGGGTGCTGGAGCTCTCCAGCTTCCAGCTGGATGGCACGGCGGGCGGCCCATGGGACGCGGCGCCCACGGCGGCCACGGTGCTCAATATTTCCGAAGACCATCTCGACTGGCACGGCTCATTGGAGGCCTATGGGCAGGCCAAGGCGGCGGTGTTTGGGGCACAAGCCCTCATGCTGATCAACCGGGACGATCCTCGGACCCTGGCCTTTGTCCCGCCGATGGTCCCGGTCAAGATCGGAGGCCGCAACCGGCAGCAACCCGCACGTCCCTGGGCCAGCTTCGGGCTGGATGTCCCCGTGCGGGCGGGCGACTGGGGGCTGGAGACGGTCAATGGCATGACCTGGCTGGTGCGGGCCTTGGCGGTGGACGAAACCCGCAAGAAAGGTCGCAGTCAGGACGACGAAGAAGATGTGTATTTCCAGCGCCTGATGCCCGCCGATGCGCTGCGCATCCGTGGACGCCACAATGCCGCCAATGCCTTGGCGGCCCTCGCCCTGGCCACATCGACCGGTGCGCCGCTGGCGCCCATGCTCCACGGCTTGCGCGAGTACCGTGGCGAGCCACACCGCGTTGCGTCGGTGGCGGTGATCGAAGGCGTCGAGTACTTCGACGACAGCAAAGGAACGAATGTTGGAGCGACACTGGCCGCCATCCAGGGACTGGGCGCCGAGCGGCGTCTGGTGCTGATCCTCGGTGGTGATGGCAAAGGGCAGGACTTTTCGCCGTTGGCATCTGCTCTGGCCAGGCATGCACGAGCCGCCTTCCTGGTGGGACGGGATGCCGCCGCGATCCGCAACAACGTTGAGGCCGCGCTCACTGAAGCGGGTGTGCTGCTGGAAGATGCCAGCGACTTGAACGATGCGGTTCGACGCGCCGCCTCCGCCGCCCAGCCGGGCGACGCGGTGCTGCTGTCGCCGGCCTGTTCCAGTCTCGACCAGTTCGACAACTACCAGCACCGCGCCCGCGTGTTCGTGCAAGCCGTTGCCGATCTGGCGCATGAACACGGTGTGGACATGGAGGGGGCGTGGTGATCAAAGCCCTGCGAGCAACCCTCAAGCGCTGGGGCGATGCCGTCGTCGCCCAGTTGCCCCGTCTCGTGGGCTTGCGCCCGGCCACGGGCGACGGCTTGCCCGTGCGTCTCTCCAACCGCACTTATGCCGGTACCCGCAGCACGCCCGTGGGGGAGCTGGGTTTTGACCAGCCCCTGGTGTGGGTCGTGGTGGCCCTGTTGTGCTGGGGCATCGTGATGGTGTACTCGGCGTCGATTGCCCTGCCCGACAACCCGCGTTTTGCCAACTATGCCTCGACGCATTTTGTGTTGCGCCACGGCATCGCGATCGCCATTGGCCTGATCGGGGCGATGGTGGCTTTCCAGTTTTCCATGAGCAGCTGGGAGCGCATGGCGCCCTGGTTGTTCGCCCTGGCGCTCTTGATGCTGGTGCTGGTGCTGATCCCTTTCATTGGCAAAGGGGTCAACGGCGCCCGCCGCTGGTTCTCGCTGGGCATCATCAACTTCCAGCCCTCTGAACTGGCCAAGCTCACGGTCCTGCTCTACGCAGCCGACTACATGGTGCGCAAAATGGAGGTGAAGGAGCGCTTCTTCGCTGCTGTGTTGCCCATGGCCGTGGCGCTGGCCGTGGTCGGCATGTTGCTGCTGGCCGAGCCCGACATGGGGGCTTTCATGGTGATTGTGGTCATCGCCATGGGCATCCTGTTTCTGGGTGGTGTGAATGCCCGCATGTTTTTCCTGATCGCTCTGGTGGTCGTGAGCGCGTTTGCGCTCATGGTGATGATGAGCGAATGGCGTCGGGAGCGCATTTTTGCGTACCTCGATCCCTGGAGCGAAGAGCATGCCCTGGGCAAGGGCTACCAGTTGTCGCATTCCCTGATCGCCTTTGGTCGGGGTGAGATCTTTGGCGTCGGCCTGGGTGGCAGCGTGGAGAAACTGCACTGGCTGCCCGAAGCGCACACCGACTTCTTGCTGGCGGTGATCGGTGAAGAGTTTGGCCTGGTGGGTGTGCTGATCCTGATCGGCATCTTCCTCTGGCTGATTCGTCGCATCATGCACATCGGCCGCCAGGCCATCGCCCTGGACCAGGTCTTCTCTGGTCTGGTCGCACAGGGCGTGGGCGTATGGCTGGGCTTCCAGGCTTTCATCAACATCGGCGTGAACCTAGGCGCACTGCCCACCAAAGGACTCACCCTGCCTCTGATGAGCTACGGCGGCTCCGCCATCCTCCTGGAGTTGATTGCCCTTGCGATTGTCCTGCGCGTGGACTATGAAAACCGCCTCCTGATGAAGGGAGGCCGCTCATGAAAAGCCAGCGGTTTATTCAAAACCGACAAGCAGCCGCGCAGCGGTTGCAGAAGCGGAACGCTTCCCTGATGAAGGGAGGCCGCTCATGAAAAGCCAGCGGTTTATTCAAAATCGACAAGCAGCCGCGCAGCGGTTGCAGAAGCGGAACGCTTCCCTGATGAAGGGAGGCCGCTCATGAGCCGCCAACCCTGCGCCTTGATCATGGCCGGAGGTACCGGCGGGCACATCTTCCCGGGACTTGCGGTGGCCGAAGCCTTGCGCGAGCGTGGCTGGCGCGTGCACTGGCTGGGTACACCCGGCAGCATGGAGAGCCGCCTGGTGCCACCCCGCGGCTTTGCGCTGGAAACCATCGATTTTGGTGGGGTGCGTGGCAAAGGCATCAAGACACTGGTGATGCTGCCCCTGCGCCTGCTCAAGGCATTCTGGCAAGCCCTGCAAGTCGTGCGCCGCGTCCGGCCCGATGTGCTGGTGGGCCTGGGCGGCTACATCAC
>JBFHEQ010000317.1:0-4456 GCA_041584075.1 Hydrogenophaga sp. | reverse complement strand
GCTCGGCCAGACTGGCCAGACCATGGGGCTTGTGCACTTCCAGCACATAACTCTGCAGCATGGTGTCGTGAACGTAACCCTGCACCTCGATGCCGTGGTTGGCGAACACATGGCGGTCGTACTTGATGTGCTGACCCAGCTTGTGGTGCGCGGCGTTCTCCAGCCAGGGCTTGAGCTTGGCCAGCACCTCATCCAGCGGCAGTTGTTCCGGCGCATCGGGTCCGGCGTGGGCCAGGGGAATGTAGGCCGCCTCACCCGGCTGCACGCTGAAGCTGATGCCCACGATCTGGGCCACCATTTCGTCCAGGGAGGTGGTTTCAGTGTCCACCGCCACCAGCTCGGCGGCCTCAAGGCGCCCCAGCCAGGCATCTAAAGCATTCCACGTCAGCACGGTCTCGTAGCCCTCTTTCATGGGGGCTTTCTCGGCCGAATTCGCATCATCCGCCTCGTCAAACAGGCCTGGCCCGGCCGGGGCACTGGCCTGCTTGGCCTTGGTGGCTGGTGCTGCGGGCGCCGAAGGCCCGCCCAAGCTCTTGGCCAGCCCCTTGAAGCCGTAAGTCTCGTAAAAACCGGCCAAGGCGTCAGGCTGCGGCTCGCCCATGCGAATGGCTTCCAGCGAAGGCAAGTCGGGCACCCAGCCATTGAGGTCGCAGTCGGTCTTGATGGTCAGCAGCTGCCGGCCGGTGGGCAGCCAGTCGAGCGCCTGGCGCAGGTTTTCACCCACGGCGCCCTTGATGTGGGCGGCGTTGTCCACGATCCCCTGCAACGAGCCGTGTTCGAGCAGCCATTTCACGGCCGTCTTGGGTCCGACCTTGTGCACGCCCGGGACGTTGTCCACCGTGTCGCCGACCAGAATCTGGTAATCCACCATCAGGCTGGCGGGCACGCCAAACTCGGCCTCCACGCCGGCCAGGTCGCGCCGCTTGCCGCTCATGGTGTCGATGATGGTGATGTGCTCGTTCACCAGCTGCGCCAGGTCTTTGTCACCACTGGAGACGATCACTTTCATGCCTTGCTGAGCGGCCGCCACGGCCAGAGTGCCGATGACATCGTCGGCCTCCACGCCAGGCACATCCAGCACGGGCCAACCCATGAAGCGAACCACCTCGTGAATGGGTGCAATCTGCGAGCGCAGATCGTCCGGCATCGGGCTGCGCTGCTCTTTATACGCTGGGTAGATCGCGTCACGAAAGGTCGGGCCCTTGGCATCGAACACACAGGCGGCGTAGGCGCTGGGGTAGTCCTTGAGCAGCTTCTGCATCATGTTGATCATGATGCGGATCGCGCCGGTCTTCTGGACCGTTCCGTCGGGCAAGGTCGTGCTCAGGCTTTCGCCTCCAGCAAAAAAGGCCCGGTAGAGGTAGCTGGAGCCATCGACCAGCAACAAAGTGGGTTGGGAGGTGTTTTCTTCTGACATGACTGGATTGTGGGGGAAACCGCACCCTCCGCCCAGTCAGCGCCAGCCTGCCTACAATGGAGCATCTGCCAATCAGAGGCTATTTCATGTCCATCCTGTCACACACCACCCTCCGCGCCCGCCCCCTGGCCCTGGCAATCGCTTTGGCGGCCGCGCCCTGCGCCTGGGCCCAGACCGCCAGCACCGCAGTGCCAGCCGAAGCGGCCCCCGCCGAAAGCGCACCTGCGGCCAAGAGCGAGCGCATCGAGCGCATCACCCACGAGGACGGCCTCTCGCGGATCGATGAGTTGCGTGTGGGCGGCCAGACACGGAGCATCGAAGTGCAGCCCAAAAATGGTGCGCCCAGCTACGAAATCGCCCCGGCCCCCGGTGGCGCGGACCTCTCGGACAGCACCACCAAAGGCGGATCCACGGGCAAGAGCCGCTGGCGCGTTTTCAACTTCTGATCGATCCATGGCTGTTTACACCGAGGTTCCCTTTGCTGACGCCGCCGCCCTGCTCCACACACTCAACCTCGGCGACCTGACCGATCTGAGAGGCATCGAAGGCGGCATCGAAAACACCAATTATTTCGTCACCAGCGAAAAAGACGGCGCCACCCACGAACACGTGCTGACGGTGTTCGAACGCCTGAGCTTTGAGCAACTGCCCTACTACCTGCACCTGATGAAGCACCTGGCCGGCCAGGGCATTCCGGTGCCGGAGCCCGCCACCGATGCCAAGGGTGAGGTGTTGCACAGCCTGCAGGGCAAGCCTGCTGCCGTGGTGGACAAGCTGACTGGCAAGAGCCAATTGGCGCCCAACGAACGGCATTGCGAAGCGGTGGGCGAGATGCTGGCCCGCATGCACCTGGCTGGTCGCGACTACCGCCTCAGTCAGCCCAACCTCAGGGGGCTCGCCTGGTGGAACGAAACCGTGCCGGTGGTACTGCCCCACCTGGCCGCCGAACAATCGACCCTCTTGCGCAGCGAACTGGCCTACCAGAACCACATCGCCGCCCTGCCGGCCTACACCGCCCTGCCACGCGGCCCCATCCACGCCGACCTGTTTCGCGACAATGCGATGTTCGACGGCGACCAGCTCACCGGTTTTTTCGATTTTTACTTTGCGGGCAACGACAGTTTTCTGTTCGACCTCGCTGTGTGCCTGAACGACTGGTGTGTGCGCCATGGCGACGCCGAGGTGGATGGGCAGCACGATCCGGCTTTGGCCCAAGCCATGCTGCAGGCCTACCAGCGCACACGCCGGCTCAGCGCCGCCGAGCGGCAATTGCTGCCGGCCATGCTGCGCGCAGCGGCCTTGCGTTTCTGGATTTCCCGGTTGTGGGACTGGTACCTGCCACGGGATGCGGCCATGCTCCAGCCCCACGACCCCACCCATTTCGAGCGGGTGCTGCTGCAGCGCGTCCACCACGCCCACCACCTGACGCGCGGCCTGCTCGACGAGCTGGCCGAACCCGCCTGAGAGCCTGCACCCCCGATGAAACTGCGCAAGGTCAATCCCTCCACGGGTCTCGAATGGGTCAAGCTGGGCATCCGCACCTTCATGCGGCAGCCGCTGGCCATCTCGGGCCTGTTTTTCATGTTCATGGCGGCGGTCACGCTGTTGTCCGTGATCCCGATCCTGGGCACCGCGATCGCCGTGGTGCTGACCCCGGCCATCAACCTGGGGCTGATGGCCGCCAGCCGCGAAGCCACACTGGGGCGTTTTCCCATGCCCTCGCTGCTGATCAGCGCCTTCCGGGGCAGTCGGGAACGCGCGCGGGCGATGCTGATCCTGGGTGGTCTTTATGGCGCAGCCCTGTTGCTCACGCTGGGTGTGGCCATGCTGTTGGGTCCCGAGCTGCCGCCACCCGATCCCGAGGTGGGCGTCACACCCGAAATGGTGGCTGCCATCTTGAACAGCCCGGGCCTGTGGCTGGCGGGGCTGATCTACGTCCCGGTGTCCATGATGTTCTGGCATGCGCCGGCCTTGGTGCACTGGCATGGCGTGACCCCGGTCAAGAGCCTCTTCTTCAGCCTGCTCGCCTGCTGGACCAACAAGGCGGCATTGAGCCTGTATCTGGCCGCCTGGATGGGTGTGATCATGGCTGGCGCCATGTTGATCAGCCTCATCAGCGGTGTGATTGGTGGTGCCGCGGCGCTGAGCATGATCCTGTATCCGTCTGCCCTGTTCATGGCGTCGATGTTTTACGCATCGATCTATTTCACCTTCCAGGACAGCTTCGAAACGGCTGATCGCCTGGAAACCTCCTGACACTTGTCCTGGGAACTGGCCATGACCGCTCACACGCTGAAGGGAGTTCAGGAGCACGAGGTTTTGTGGTTCCGGCGGCGCGAAGCAGCTGCGGCGGGTGCCGCCTGGCTGGCCACGGGCGGATTCCAGGGCGCCTGGGCGCAAAGCCGCAGCAATGTGGTGGACTCGGCCGGTGATATCAACCTCAACGGGCAGCGCTGGCTGCCCGGCCAGAGCATACAAACTGGCGATGAGATCGCCACCGGCCCGGCGTCCCGACTGGTGTTTGTGATCGGCAACGCGGCCTTCCACGTGCGACAAAACTCGCGACTGCAGGTCGGGCGTGGGGCCTCGCTCAACGCGGTCAGCCTGCTGCGCCTGCTCACGGGCGCCGTGGTCAGCGTGTTTGGCCGGGGCACCGGGCGCACCATCGTCACACCCACCCTGACCGCAGGCATCCGCGGCACCGGGGTCTACACCGAGGTGTTCCCTGACCAACTCAGCTATTTCTGCAACTGTTACGGTTCGGTGGAACTGGCCAGCGGCGGCGAGCGCATGACCTCGACATCCCGATACCACCAGGCGTTCTGGGCAGACCCCAACGCCCAGGCCAGGCAGACCCTGAAACCGGCGAGCGCCATCAACCACACAGACGAAGAGCTGGAATTTCTGGCCCACCTCATCGACCAGCGCACCGCCTGGGAGATCGCCGGGCGCAAAGGCGTCAAAGACGGCAAAGGCTACATGGAAGACTGGCCGGGACAGGCGCAACCGGCCTCCACACCAGGCCGGTGAGCCCACGGG
>JBFHEQ010000316.1:0-4473 GCA_041584075.1 Hydrogenophaga sp. | reverse complement strand
GGCCGCGCGAGACTGGTTGTTCTGGGATTGCTGCATGACCACTTCCAGCAAGGGCTTTTCGACGGCCTTGACCAGCATGTCGTGCAGGCCCGCCGGGTCGGTTCCATCAAGATCGCGAAAATAGTCTTCGAGACTGGCGCGGACGCAGTCGTGCAGGTTGTGCTTGCTCATGTAATCGTTCTTTTGGTCAGGCTCGAACCGCTGGAGCGCACGAAGCGGCACCCCACGCCATTCATGCAGCCAGTCTCCAGGTTTCTTCTTTGACGGGATATTCGGGATCGGGCGTGTGGTGCCAGTGGTCGAAACTGTCATTCACGCAATTCAATTGTTCTTCGGCGGTGGTCAAGGCATTGATGCGGCTGCGAAACGCCTGGTACGCCACTGGCGCCACAGGCAGCGAGCGGGCATACCAGCCGAGGTGCTTGCGCGCACTGCGCACGCCCGTGTACTCGCCGTACAACGCATAGTGGTCTTGAAGGTGTTCCAGCAACCAGCCCTTGACGTCCATCAGGTCGGGCGGGGGCAGGTGTTCGCCGGTGGCCAGAAAATGGGCGATTTCACGGAAGATCCACGGCCGACCCTGGGCCGCGCGGCCGATCATGATGGCGTCGGCACCGGTGCGGGCCAGAACGTCGCGGGCCACCTCGGGGGAGGTGATGTCGCCGTTGGCCACCACGGGAATGTTGACCCGGCTCTTGATCAGGGCCACGGTGTCGTGCTCGGCAAAGCCTTTGTACCCCTGCTCGCGGGTGCGCCCGTGCACCGTCAGCATCCGGATACCGGCACTTTCAGCCGCCAGGGCCAGCGCGGGCGCGTTGCGCACCTCGGCACACCAGCCCGTGCGCATTTTGAGCGTGGCGGGCACACCGTGTGGCTCGCAGGCCTTCACAACCGCTTCCACGATCTCCATCGCCAGGGTCTCGTCCTGCATCAAGGCCGAACCCGCCCATTTGTTGCACACCTTCTTGGCGGGGCAACCCATGTTGATGTCGATGATCTGGGCACCACGGTCGATGTTGTAGCGGGCCGCGTCGGCCATCATCCGGGCGTCGGTGCCGGCAATCTGCACGGCGATGGGGGACGCTTCGCCTTCGTGGTTGGCCCGCCGCGAGGTTTTGAGGCTGTCTTGCAGGTCGGGCCGGGACGTCACCATCTCGCTCACCGCATAGCCCGCACCCAACTCTTTGCAGAGCTTGCGAAACGGCCGGTCTGTCACGCCGGCCATGGGCGCGACGAACAAGGCGTTGGGCAGGGTGTACGGACCCAGTTGCATGAGCGTGTGAAAATCGGACGGCTTTGGGGTCGGCGCACTTTGCGCCACAGGGATGGGCATTGTATCTGCCTGTTTTTTCAGCAGGCGATATGCTCCCCACCACTTTGACCCTTTTCCACACATGCCCGACTGGTTGACATCCCTGCTGCACTGGCTGGCCATGCCCGAGGCGGGCCTGGGCGCGCTGTTCGTCGTGTCCTTTATTTCCGCCACCCTGCTGCCGGTGGGCTCGGAGGCCGCGCTCTTTGGCTTGCTCAAGCTCAACCCCGACCTGTTCTGGCCCGCAATCGCGGTCGCCACGCTGGGCAACACCGCAGGCGGTGCTTTGAGCTGGTTCATGGGGCTGGGCGCCCACCGCATGGTGGACAAGGCGCGCCATGGTCAGGCCACCGAACTGCGGGCACTGGCCTGGCTGCAGCGTTTTGGTCCCAGAGCCTGCCTGCTGTCCTGGCTGCCCATCATCGGCGACCCGCTGTGCGCAGTCGCCGGCTGGCTGAAATTCCCTTTCTGGCCCTGCGTGGCTTACATGGCAATTGGCAAACTGCTGCGCTACATCGTGCTCACCATCGCCCTGCTCCAGGTGTTCCCTGGGGGACTGCCTTTCTGAGACACCGGGCGTCAAGACACCGATACTCACCCGACCGCCTCTGGCGGCACCCCAGCCGTGGCCACGGTGCCGCAACCCCACCGCTCCATGTCCCAACCCTCCCCCGCTTCCCGTGCGTCGTTGCCACATGCCCTGTGGGCCTTGATGGTCGGCAACATCGTCATCGGCACCGGCGTGATGATGGTCCCGGGCGCGCTGAACGACATCAGCCGCTCGCTGGCCATCTCTATCCCGCAGGCAGGCCAGCTCATCACGGCTGCGGCCATCCTCATGGGCGTGGGCGCACCCTTGTTTGCCGGCATCGTGGCGGGCTGGGACCGGCGCAAGCTGCTCACCCTTTCGCTGCTGTGGTACGGCGTGCTGAACGCCATCAGCGCCCTGGCACCCGACTACGGCACCCTGCTGCCTCTGCGCATCCTCACCGTGATCTCGCCCGCCATCTTCACGCCGCAAGCGGCGGCCAGCGTGGGGCTGATGGTCTCGCCAGCCCAGCGCGGGCGGGCCATCACCTTTGTTTTTCTGGGGTGGTCGGTGGCCTCGGTGATGGGCATGCCCCTGTCGGCCTGGATTGCCGGTGCCTCCAGCTGGCGATGGGCTTTTGCCCTGGTGGCCGTGGCATCGATCGTGGTGGCCCTCTGGATCTGGCGGGTGATGCCCTCGGGCATCCGTCCGGCAGCGCTCACGCGGCGCGCCTGGGGCCAGACGCTGGGCTCCCCCGCACTCATGGTGACCTTGAGCGTGACGCTGACGTATTCCTTCGGTCAGTTCATCCTGTTTTCGTATTTCGCTCCTTACCTGAACCAGACCATCGGTGCGACCAGCGGCACACTGGCGCTGATGTTCCTGTGGTTCGGTGCGTTTGGACTGGCGGGCAACATGGGCCTGTCCCGCTGGGTCGACCGGGTGGGAGCGCCACGTGCCGTGCTGATCACCCTTGCCCTGATTGCGCTGAGCCTGGTGTTGTGGCCTCTGGGGCGCTACGGCTTCTGGCCACAGGCGCTGATCGCAGTGCCCTGGGCACTGGGCTGCTTTTCATCCAATTCGGCGCAGCAAGCGCGCCTGGTGCACCAGGCGCCTGAGCTGGCGCCCGCCACGGTCGCCTTGAACACCTCGGCCATGTACGGCGGCCAGGCCATGGGAGCGGCTCTGGGAGGCCTGCTCATCGCTCAAGGTCAGATGTTGCGTCTGCACCAGATGAGTCTGGTGGTCATGCTGGCGGCCATGGCGCTGAGCGTCTGGGCCGCGCAGCTTCAGAAACGCTCGTATCCCAGCAAATAGCGCCACTCGCCTACCGGCAAGCCCGCCAGGCCGATCCGGCCCAGGCGCATGCGGTGCAAACCCGTGATCTGCACCCCCGCGCGCTTGCACAGGTGGACCACCTGGCCCGGCACCGCGCCCTTGATCGCCAGCCGCAAGCGCAATTCGCTTTCCCAGCTGGCCTTGGCCTTGGACAGGGCCCAGCCATCGAAGAACACGGTTTTCTGCAGCGACTGGATGATGGCCTCCCGACGCGCGGCGTCGTCTTGCAAACCCGCCTCTCCACGGATGCGAACCTGCCACTCGTGCTCGATCTGACTGGCGGGGTCGGACACCTTGTGACTGACACCCGCATTCTGGGTGAACACCATCAGCCCGCTGTCCTTGGACTCCATGGGCGCCACGGACAGCAGCTTGTGAAAATGCGCCTTCAGCGTGCGCACACCCGAACGGTCGCCTTTGAACCGGCTCGCCGGCGTCATCAGGCGAGCGGCCCAATCGTCGGGCACGGTTTCAGCATCGGGCAGGGCCTGGCCTGAGGGCTTGTGCCAGATGAGTGTGACGGGGTCCAGATTCTCCAGCTTGGCCTTGGCATCGAGCGTGACCACCTGCGCGTCGTGGACGCGGGCCATGGGCTCTTCAACCACCTGCCCGTCCACACGCACCCAGCCGCCGGCGATGTAACGCTCGGCATCGCTGCGCGAGCAAGGCAACTGGTTTGCCAGCCGCTTGGCCAGACGCTGTGGCTCGGGCCGTGCAGTTGGGTTCATGGAGGGGCTCAGGACGAGAACAGGAAGTTCATCACATCGCCATCCTTGACGACGTATTCCTTGCCTTCGGCGCGCATCTTGCCAGCGTCTTTGGCGCCCTGCTCACCCTGGTAGGTGATGAAATCGTCGAAGGCGATGGTCTGGGCGCGGATGTAGCCTTTTTCAAAGTCGGTGTGGATCACCCCCGCCGCCTGGGGACCCGTGTCGCCTTTGTGGATGGTCCAGGCGCGCACTTCTTTCACGCCCGCGGTGAAGTAGGTCTGCAAACCCAGCAATTGGTAAGCCGCGCGGATCAGGCGATTGAGGCCCGGCTCGTCCTGGCCCAGTTCTTTCAGGAATTCCCGGCGATCGGCATCGTCCATCTCGGACAACTCGGCTTCGATCTTGGCGCAAATGGCCACGACGGGCGCGTTCTGCTTGGCCGCAAAAGCCTTGAGGCGGTCGAGCATGGGGTTGTTCTCGAACCCGTCTTCGGACACGTTGGCCACGAACATGGCGGGCTTGGCCGTGATCAGGAAAAACTGCTTGAGCTGAACCAGCTCTTCCTTGCTGAAATCGATAGTGCG
>JBFHEQ010000315.1:0-4474 GCA_041584075.1 Hydrogenophaga sp. | reverse complement strand
GCCGTCGGGTGCGGCCTTGGCTGCGGCGCTCACGCCGATGTTGCCACCGGCACCTGGCTTGTTGTCCACGATCACCGTGCCCAGGCTGTCTTTCACGGCCTCGGCCAGAATGCGGGCGGTCACGTCCACAGGGCCACCGGGGGCAAAGGGCACGATGATGCGCGTGGTGCTTTGCGCAAAAGCTGTGCCTGCAAAGGTCAACGCGGCTGCGGTGAGGGTGCTGGCAATGATGTGGCGGCGCTGATGCATGGGGTGTTGTCTCCTCAAATAAAAATGGGTGGGTTGCAGCTGCTTTTTATCAGAATGCCGCAGGCATCCTGAATGGGGCGGCCCGGCAGGCCTCAGCTGCCGTGCTTGTCCGCCTCGCTGGTGAACGAATCGGCGAAGAACGCTTCGGCGGGCAGCTGGGCCTGGGCCAGAAAATCGCGCTGGGCCGATTCGATCACGATGGGGGCGCCGCAGGCGTACACCTCGTGCCCGGAGAGGTCTGGGAAATCCTGCAGCACGGCCTGGTGCACAAAGCCCGTGCGGCCCGTCCAGTTGTCTTCTGCCAAGGCATCGGACACCACGGGCACGTAGGTCAGGTGGGGCATGGCCTCTGCCTGCGCCTGAACCCATGCGTGCTGGTAGAGATCGGCGGGGCGCCGGCCACCCCAGTAGAGCGCGACCGGGCGGGTGATGCCTTTGAACTGCATGTGCTCCAGGATGGCCTTGATGGGGGCGAAGCCAGTGCCCGAGGCCAGCATGACGATGGGCTTGTCGCTGTCTTCGCGCAGGAAGAAGCTGCCGTAAGGTCCCTCAATGCGCAGGATTTCCTTTTCTTTCATGGCACCGAACACGTGGTCGGTGAACTTGCCACCGGGCATGTGCCGCAGGTGCAGTTCGATCTGCGGCGCTGCACTCTGGGTGTGGGGCGCGTTGGCCATGGAGTAGCTGCGGCGGTCGCCGTCGCGCAACAGGAACTCGACATACTGGCCGGCGTGGTACTGGAAGGTGTCGGCCGCCGGCAACTGAAGGCGCAGCACCATCACGTCGTTCGAGGCCCGCTCCAGGCTGCTCACGCGCACCGGCATTTTTTTGATGGGCAGGGCGCCCGCTTCGGTCACCTGGCGCGACTCGATCACCACATCGCTCTGGGCCACGCCGCAGCAGGTCAGCACATAACCCGCAGCCTCTTCATCGGCGCTCAGGGCCTTGCTCTGGTGGGGCCCGTGGACCACGGTGCCACTGACCAGTTTGCATTTGCACGAACCACAGGCACCGTCCTTGCAGCCGTAGGGCAGGCCGATGCCCTGCCGGATGCCTGCGACCAGCATCGCTTCGGAAGGATCGGCGGTGAAGCTGCGCCCGCTGGGCTCGACGGTGATCGTGAATGTCATACTGGCGGTCGTGGTTAGGGGTGCGGCACCTGCTGGTACAGGGCGCCTCGCACCGGGTGTCAAATCAAGATTGTCGCAAATCCGGAATTCTCATGAGCCTACATGGCGCTTTGCCCGCTCGGTTTCGCCGCGAACGGGTGCTCATCATCGGCTGCGGCGACGTGGGACAGCGTGCCGCGCGTGTCCTCGGCAGTGGACGGCGTGTGCGTTTGCTGGCGCTCACGTCCAGCGTGGAACGGGTCGGCGACTTGCGGGCGCTGGGCATCACACCGCTGATCGGCAACCTCGATGATCCGCGCAGCCTGCAGCGTCTGGCCGGCCTGGCGACGCGGGTCCTGCACCTGGCGCCGCCGCCTTCGAGCGACGCCGGCAAGGCCCCCCGTGACCCCCGCACCCGTGCGCTGGTGAAGGCCCTGATGCAAAGGGCTGCCCCGGCAGCCATGGTGTACGGCTCGACCAGCGGCGTCTATGGTGATCGACAAGGCGGCTGGGTGAGCGAGACCGACACGGTATTGCCCGCCACAGCACGTGCTCGGCGCCGGGTGGACGCCGAATCCACCGTGTTCGGGTGGGGTCGAACGGTGGGGCTATCTACCACCGTGTTGCGCATCCCCGGTATCTACGCCCTCGACCGCGACGGCGGCACACCGCAGGCGCGGTTGGAGCGTGGAACCCCGGTGCTGACGGCAGAAGACGATGTGTATACCAACCATATCCAGGCGGACGACCTGGCCAGAGCCTGCGTGCTGGCCCTGTGGCGAGGCCGCCCGCAACGTTGCCTCAATGTGTGCGACGACACCCGGTTGAAGATGGGCGACTACGTCGATCATGCGGCCGATCTCTTCGGTTTGCCGCGTCCGCCCCGTGTCGCACTGGAGGTGGCCAAGGCCACCCTGCCGCCGATGTTGCTGAGCTTCATGAGCGAATCGCGCCGGATCACCAATCACCGCATGAAATCAGAACTCGGTCTGGTGTTGCGCTACCCCACCATCGAGCAGGGTTTGCGCGCCGGGGCTGCCTGATCCATCAGCCTTGCCAGGGCCGGTTGGCGAGGGGGTGGTTCAGACGGCGCCGCCGGTTGATGCGAGCAACCACCCGGTATAGCCCACGTACACCGCCAGCAGCACGCCCGCCTCCAGCCGGTTGACCCGTCCCTGCCGCCCCCGAAAGCCCCAGCCCATCAGGAACAGCAGCACCGTGAGGCCCGCCATCACCGGCCAGTCCCGGGTGATCACTTCTGGCGCCAGGCGCATGGGCGATATCGCGCCCGCGATGCCCACCACGGCCAGCGTGTTGAACAGGTTGGAGCCCAGCACATTGCCGAGCACGATGTCGTGTTCGCCTTTGCGTGCCGCGGCGACACAGGAGGCGAGTTCGGGCAACGAGGTGCCCACGGCCAGCACGGTCAGCCCGATGACCAGGTCGCTCACGCCCATCGCCTGAGCGATGGAGACCGCGCCCCACACCAGCAATTGTGAGCTGCCGACCAGGACGGCCAGACCGATCACCAGCCAGATCACCGCAGAGCGCAGCGGCATGGCCTTGGCCGCCAACTCGGTCTGGGTCTCTTCGCCCAGCGCATCCCCCTGACCCCGCATGCCTTCCCTGATCGTCCAGCCCATGATGGCGGCGAACACGCCGATCAAAATCCAGGCATCCAGGCGGCTGATGTCCTGGTCCCACACCAGAAACCCGGCCAGCGCCATCACCGCGATCAGCAAGGGCAACTCCTTGCGCAAAATCACCGAGCGCACCAGGATGGGGCTGATCAGCGCCGTCGCACCCAGAATGAAGGCGATGTTGACGATGTTGGATCCCCAGGCGTTGCCCAGCGCCAGCGCCGGATTGCCCTGCGAGGCCGCCAGCGTGGACACCACCATTTCAGGTGCCGACGTGCCAAAGCCCACAATCACCATGCCCACCAGCAGGGGCGGCATGGCAAAGTGGGTCGCAGTGGACGATGCCCCATCAACAAATTTGTCGGCGCTCCAGACCAGCAAGCCCAGTCCCACCAGAAGCGCCAACGCAGGCAGCAACAAAGTCATGGATGCATTTCCCGTTGTAGGATGAAGTGAATGGAACCGGTATTCTCTCAGGCTCCGACAGCCCTGCCGCAGGCGTTTTTCCCGGTGCTGGCCCCATGGAATGTCTACAACCTCCTGTGTCGTGTATGAGCTTGCCGCCAGATCCTGAGCCTGTTGACCCGGCGCCATCGCGCTGGGTGCGTCTGCGCGAGCGAGCCCTGTCCAGCCGGGTGGGGCTGCCTCTGCTGCTTGCCGCCCTGATGATGCTGCTGGTGTGGTGGTGGCGTCCCCTGTTGTTGATACCGGGTACCCAGAGCCTGGTGATGCAGGGGGGAGATCCCTACCTGCGCGCGCTCATGCGCACCATCTCTGCCAGCGAATCCAATGTCTTGCGCCCCTATCACGTGTTGCATGGCAACAGCTTTGTCTGGTCGCTCGACAGCCATCCCAACCGCTGTGAGTCCATTGCCCGCGGTCCCAACCGGGGCAATTGCTCGACGGCGGCCGGTCGGTACCAGTTGCTCAACTCCACCTGGACAGCCTTGTCGCTGCGTTACCACCCCGATCGCATACCCGGGGTGACGGAAGACAGCAGCCTGAGCTTTCAGCCCGTGTACCAGGACATGGTGGTGTACGCCTGGCTGGCCGATCCGGGGGTGTGGCGCACCGACTTTTCGAGCCAGCTCCGCCAGGGCAAGGTCCAGACGGTGCTGCGCCGGCTGTCTTCCACCTGGACCAGTCTGGGGTACGGCATCGAGACCAACAGCATGAGCCGCGAACTGCCCGGCATCTACAAGCGTGTGCTGCGTGAAGAGCTGGTGCTGGCTGGCCAGCCGCCGGACGAATGAAGGCCTTCACCGGGAAGGCCGGCGCAAAAAAAGCCGCACAACCGGTGAGTTGTGCGGCCTGATCTGTGGTGCCCGGGGCCGGAATCGAACCGGCACGCCATCTCTGGCGGGGGATTTTGAGTCCCCTGCGTCTACCAATTTCACCACCCGGGCAGAATTCGGGGAGAACGAAATTATGGCACAGTTGGCGCATGATTTATCCGACCATCGAACAAGCCATCGG
>JBFHEQ010000314.1:0-4498 GCA_041584075.1 Hydrogenophaga sp. | reverse complement strand
CGAAGTTCTTCGATGTGCCGGGCCTCGGACGGCAGGACATCGGCAATGTGATCCGGAAGGACCCAGGCAGACATGGGCATGATGAGGCAGCTGTTAAAACAGGGATTTTACCGGGCTCGCGATCCGGTTCTGTCGGGTGATGGGTTTTGAGCGCTCACAAGACAAGCGCCCACGAACAACAGACTCAGGCGGCATCCCGCCCGAACCCTCTCTACGGCAATGATGTCAGGCCACGACCCACCAGAGGCTTGCTCCGGCCACCAGGCACACCAGTCCAAAGAAGCGGATTTGCCCGTCGCGCATTTGCAGCATTTCAGAAAACACCCGGCGCCAGGCACCGGGTGAGACAAAGGGCAGCAATCCTTCGAGGATCAGGACGAATGCCAGCGCCAACCAGACGGTGTCTGACAAGGTCTGCGCCTGGTTTACTTGCCCGCGGCCGCGCTGCTTCTCATGGCCTTGAAAAAGTCAGAGCTGGGGTCAACCACCAGCACATCCGACTTGCTCGCGAAACTGCTCTTGTAAGCATCGAGGCTGCGGTAAAACTGGGCAAACGAAGGATCGCGGCCAAAAGCGTCGGCGTAGATGGCCGCAGCCTGCCCGTCGCCATCGCCCTTGACCTTCTGGGCATCGCGGAAGGCATTGGCCACGATCACTTCACGCTGCCGATCGGCATCCGCACGAATCTTTTCACCTTCTGCAAAACCAGTGGAGCGCAGTTCGTTGGCCACCCGCTTGCGTTCGGCCTCCATGCGGTCATAAACCGATTTGGTGATGCTCTGGGCGTAGTCGACACGGGTGATGCGCACATCAACCACGTCCATGCCCCAAGGCTTTTCGGCGCCACGCACCGCGGCCAAAACCTGGGTTTTCACGTCGGCCATCAACTCCTCACGGCGGGACGACAGCAATTCGCTGACGGTGCGCTTGTTCACCTCCTGCTGGAAGGAGTTGCGCACCACACGGTTGAGTTGAACAGAGCCAGCCCCCTCGTTGACACCCACGTTACGGATGTACTGCTCCGGTTCGCTGATGCGCCAGCGCACATACCAGTCGATCACCACGCGCTGCTTTTCAGCCGTCAGCGTAGGCTCGGAATCGGTGCTTTCCAGCGTGAGCAGGCGCTTGTCGATGTAAGACACATTCTGGAACGGCGGCGGCAATTTGAAGTTCAAGCCGGGCTCGTTCACCACCTGCTTGATCTGGCCGAGCTGGAACACCACGCCAAACTGGCGCTGATCCACAACAAACAACATGGAGCTGCCAACGGCCAGCGCCACCAGCAAGGAAGTCAGGACAAAGCCCAATTTATTCATGAGAAAACTCTTGGTTCACCAGTTGATTTCAAGCCGCGTTCAACGGGTCTCGCGCTCACGCGAGCGGGCCGAGTTGTCGGGCACTCGCTGCGGTGCAATGGTTGGCGTGCCGCTCGAAGCGGGCGGGGTCGCCGTCGAAGTGGACTGACCCACGGACTGCATGATCTTGTCGAGGGGCAGGTACAGCAGGTTGGAGCCCGATTTGCTGTCCACCATGACCTTGGTCACGTTGGCATAGATCTGCTGCATGGTGTCCACATACATGCGGTCACGGGTGACCTGGGGCGCCTTCTGGTACTCCACCAGCACCGAACTGAATCGGTTGGCATCACCCTCGGCCTGGGCGACGATGCGGGCACGGTAACCCTCAGCCTCTTCGGTCAGGCGCGATGCTGCACCACGGGCACGGGGCACCACGTCGTTGGCGTAGGCCTCGGCCTCGTTCTTGGCCCGCTCCCGCTCCTGACCCGCCTTGAGCACGTCATCGAAAGCGGCCTGCACCTGCTCGGGAGGGCGGACACCGTCCTGCTGCAAGTTGATACCCACAACCTCAATACCCACTTTGTACCGGTCCAGAATGTTCTGCATCAGTGCCCGAACCCGAGGAGCGATCTGATCGCGCTCTTCGGCCAGGGCCGCGTCCATCTTCATCTTGCCAACCACTTCGCGCAGCGCAGTTTCGGCCACCTTGACCACAGACGCATCGGGATCCCGGCTTTCAAACAGGAAAGCGCGGGCATCGTTCAAGCGGTATTGCACCGCGAACTTGATCTCGACAATGTTCTCGTCAGACGTCAACATGGCGGACTCACGCAGCCCTGTGGCGGGCACGATGGTGTCGCGCCCCACATCGACCGAACGGATCTGGGTCACAAAAACGGTCTCGTGGCGCTGAATCGGGTATGGAAAACGCCATTTCAGACCGGCACCCACGGTGCTGTTGTACTTCCCGAACTGGGTGATCACCGCCTGCTGACCTTCCTGAACGATGAAGAAGCCTGTACCCAGCCAGATCACCACCGCGACGGCGGCAATCAGGCCGGCACCAATGCCTGTGCTCTTGGGGCTGGGGTTGAATCCCGAACCCCCGCCGCCCTGACCGCCGCCACCTTTACCGCCCAGCATGCCGCCGAGCTTGCGGTTGAAATCGCGCCACAGCTCGTCAAGGTCGGGCGGCCCCTGGTTTGGGCCCTGTTGAGGGCGCTGACCACGGGGGGGCTGGCGCCCGGAGTCCGCATCGTCATGACGTCGGTCTCCGTTGTCATCTCGACCACCATCGCCCGAGCCTTCATCCTTGCCCCAACGGGGGTCGTTGAGGTTAAAGACACCCAGCAGAAAGCGCTTGAGCGCCGTCAGGGGCTGTCGTCGTTGAGCCTTTTGGCGAGGAGCCGCAGCGGGCAGATTCACATCCATGGTTTGCAATAGGTTCGGTTCGGATCGGTTCAATACTGTCACATTGTGCCCAATCAAGACTCGGGATCTTCAAAATCGTTCAACGGCCCCGCCTCATGAAGGGCATCTGCCGGGGCACCGGCCAGCACCCGCTGGGCCAGCAAGGCCCTCAACTCGGGCAGCCCCGTGCCATCCAGGGCGCTCACAAACACACGCGGGACCGATACACCATCCAGATCCATCAGGTCATCCAGCTGCCGGGGCAGGTTGTCAGGCGCCATGGCGTCGAGCTTGTTGAACACCAGCACCTGAGGCACGTCACCGGCACCGATCTCCCGCAAAACAGACATCACCGACTGGATCTGCTCCAGGTGGACAGGGTTGGCCGCATCGACCACGTGCAACAGCAAATCGGCATCGGCGGCCTCTTGCAAAGTGGCGGCAAAGGCATCCACCAGACCGTGGGGCAGCTCGCGGATGAACCCCACCGTATCCGAAAGCGAAACCGAGCGCCCGGCTTCACCCAGGTACAGCTGCCGCGTGGTGGTGTCCAGCGTGGCAAACAACTGGTCGGCGGCATATGCGCGCGCTTTCACGAGGGCATTAAAAAGCGATGACTTGCCTGCATTGGTGTAACCCACCAGCGAAATCATGAATGCATCGCGACGTTCTCGCTGGCGGCGCTGGGTGGCACGCTGTTTTTTGACCTTTTCCAGCCGCTCCTTGGTCCGCTTGATCGAGTCGCCGATCATCCGCCGGTCGAGCTCGATCTGGGTTTCGCCAGGGCCGCCGCGCATGCCGATGCCCCCGCTCTGGCGCTCCAGGTGAGACCACCTGCGAACCAGGCGGGTCTGCAGATACTGCAGGCGTGCCAGCTCGACTTGCAACTTGCCCTCATGACTGCGGGCGCGCTGCGCAAAAATCTGCAGGATCAGCATGGTGCGGTCGTTCACCGGCATGCCCAGTTCCCGCTCCAGATTGCGCTGCTGGGCTGGACTCAAGGCCTGATCAAACAGCACTTCGCTGGCGCCGGTGGCGTCGGCCAGCATCTTGATTTCCTGCGCTTTTCCCGAACCCACGAACAAAGCAGGGTCGGGTGCGCGGCGCTTACAGCTGATTCGGTCAGCCACGGCAAAACCGGCCGTTTGGGCCAGCAAGCCGAGCTCTTCGAGCTCGCCGTCAAAATGGGCATGCCCAAAGTCCACCCCGACCAGAATGACCGAGGGCAGAGAGGGTTTTGAAGAAGTGGGCGCGTTCAAGGCAATGCTGACCCTGTCCGTTGCCAGACGGGCTCAGCAGGTTTCCAGCAACCGATCAAGCTGGGGTTTCTTCTGAAGGCGCAGCAGAAAACTGCACAGGACGGCCAGGCACAATCGTGGAAATCGCGTGTTTGTAGACCATCTGGGTGACAGTGTTGCGCAGCAGCACGACATACTGGTCAAAGGACTCGATCTGGCCTTGCAGCTTGATGCCGTTGACCAGATAGATGGACACTGGCACGTGTTCCCGACGCAGTTGGTTCAGGAATGGATCTTGCAAAAGTTGGCCTTTGTTATTGCTCACGATATGCTCCGTGTTCAAAGAAGTTGATAAGGGACCAACGATACCACAGCCCACCAGGCCACCCGGGCGGAATTGCGTGGACCCTAATCCTTGTATGGGTTGTCGGAAGTCTTGTATTCGATGCGCAGCGGCGTACCCACCAGGTCAAAGGCTTTGCGAAACCGGCCTTCGAGGAATCGCGTGTAGGCGTCCGGGACCTTGTCCAGTGAATTGCCGTGGATCACGAT
>JBFHEQ010000313.1:0-4525 GCA_041584075.1 Hydrogenophaga sp. | reverse complement strand
GTCAAACCCCACCAGAACCCCGATCTGCGCGCTGTCACGCTGTCGTTCAAGCGCCTGGGTTCAGCGCCCGGTGACGCCAACGCCGAGCAACTGGAGCGCGCAGCCGATCTGGCCGACCGTTTTTCGGCCGGTGAAGCCCGCGTCACCCACGAGCAAAACCTGTTGCTGCCCTGGGTGCGTTGCGACCAGTTGCCCGAGCTGTGGCGCGAAGCCCGCCGGCTGGGTCTGGCCAAGCCCAACATCGGTTTGCTCAGCGACATGATCGCCTGCCCCGGCGGCGACTTCTGCGACCTGGCCAACGCCCGCTCGCTGCCCATCGCCAACACCCTGATGGCCCGCTACCAGGACCTCGACGAGCTGCACGACCTGGGTGAAATCGACCTGCACATCAGCGGCTGCATCAACTCCTGCGGCCACCACCACAGCGGCCACATCGGTGTGCTCGGCGTCGACAAAGACGGCCAGGAGTGGTACCAGATCACCCTCGGCGGGTCCGACGGCACACGCCTGTCGGGTGAGGCCGTACCCGGCAAAGTGATTGGCCCATCGTTCGCCGCCGCCGAGGTGGCCGACGTGGTCGAAGCCCTGCTCGACACCTACCGCGCCCACCGCGGTGAGCGCGAGACCTTCATCAACACCTACAAGCGTGTCGGTGTTGAGCCCTTCAAAGCCGCCGCCAACGCCGTGCGCGTGGCCACCGCCCGCCCCACAGCTGCCACCGCAGCCTGAACGCCATGACTCAAAAACTCGAACTCTTCACCGCCGGCAGCCTGGACACTGAAACACCCGCCACCGGCACCCTGGCCATCGCCATCGCCAACGATGCCGATCCTCGCGAGGCCGATCTGTCGGGCGTGCACACCGTCACCCTGCACTTCCCCGGCTTCAGCGACGGCCGCGCCTTCAGCCAGGCGTTCCTGCTTCGCCGACGCATGGGATTCACCGGCCACATCCGCGCCACAGGCGACGTGCTCATCGATCAACTGCAGCAGATGCAACGCAGCGGCTTCTCGCAAGCCGTGTTGCGCGCCGACCAAAGCCTCAGCCACGGTCAGCAACTGCTCAAGCAGTACACCAGCTTCTACCAGGGCGATGCCGTGGCCATTCAGCCCCGCTTCGCCGCCGTGGCGGCCTGAACCCGAAAGCCCACCATGAGCGCACTCGACCTCTACAACCGACCCTCGCCCGACTTTGATGCCAAGGTCGCCCACAGCCTCGCCTTGCTCAAACGCGTGGCCGCCGACAACAAGGCACTCACCCAGGCTTCCAGCCTCGGCGTGGAAGACATGGTGGTGACCCACCTGATCCACCTCGCAGGCATCGACGCCGGTATCTTTGTGCTGGAAACCGGCAAACTGCATGCCGAAACGCTGGCCATGATTCCCAAGATCGAGCGCCGCTACACACGCAGCGTGGAAGTCTTTCGCCCCAAGAACGAATCGGTGATCCGGTTTGTGCGCAACCATGGTGAAGAAGCCATGTTCGACAGCATCGAACTGCGCAAGGGCTGCTGCGACGTTCGCAAGATGGAGCCGCTCTCGCGCGCACTCACAGGCAAAGACGGCTGGATCACCGGCCTGCGCCGTGAGCAGTCCAATGCCCGGGCTGAAGTCGCCGACATCGTGCAGGAAGCCGAGCGCATCAAGATCAGCCCACTGGTCGACTGGACCTGGGGCGATGTCTGGCACTTTGTCGCCCTGCACGGGCTGGAATACAACGCCTTGCACGACCAGTTTTACCCCAGCATCGGCTGCGCGCCCTGCACCCGCGCCATCTCGGTGGGCGAAGACTTCCGCGCGGGCCGCTGGTGGTGGGAAAACGAATCCGCCAAAGAGTGCGGATTGCACGCCCAGCCCGCCGGCTCCTCATCCTCTCTGCTGCCCACTCCAGAAAAGGCCTCCGCATGAACGCCCGCATCGACAACGCCGTGCTTGAAACAGCGCAACACCACCTGAGCAACGCCCACCTGGACGCCCTGGAAGAAGAAACCATCTTCATCCTGCGCGAGGTCGCCGCAGCCTTCGAGCGCCCCGCCCTGTTGTTTTCGGGTGGCAAGGACTCCCTGGTGATGCTGCGCTGTGCCGAAAAAGCGTTTGGCGTCGGCCGCATTCCCTACCCGCTGTTGATGATCGACACCGGCCACAACTTCCCCGAAGTCACCGCCTTCCGCGACCTGCGTGCCGGCGAGCTGCAGGCCGAACTGATCGTGCGCAACGTGGAAGACTCCATGAAGCGCGGCACGGTGCGCCTGTCGCACCCGGAAGAAAGCCGCAACGTGCACCAGTCGGTCACCTTGCTCGAAGCCATCGAAGAGTTCCGCTTTGACGCCCTGATCGGCGGTGCCCGCCGCGACGAAGAAAAGGCCCGAGCCAAGGAGCGCATCTTTTCCCACCGCGACAGTTTTGGCCAATGGCAACCCAAGGCCCAGCGCCCCGAGTTGTGGACCCTGTTCAACACGCGCCTCGCCCCCGGCGAACACTTCCGCGTGTTCCCCATCAGCAACTGGACCGAACTCGACGTCTGGCAGTACATCGAACGCGAAAACATCGCCCTGCCTTCGCTGTACTACTCGCACAAGCGCGACGTGGTCGACCGCCGTGGCCTGCTGGTGCCGGTCACCGAACTCACGCCCGCCAAGGATGGGGAGACGGTTCAGACGCGCGATGTGCGCTTCCGCACCCTGGGTGACATCACCTGCACCTGCCCGGTCGAAAGCGCAGCGGCCACGCCCGAGCAGATCGTGCTGGAAACCCTGACCGCCGAGGTCAGCGAACGCGGCTCCACCCGCATGGACGACAAGACCTCCGACGCTTCGATGGAAAAGCGGAAGAAAGATGGGTATTTCTAGCCCACCCCCACGCCGCCGTCGGCGTCACCCCCTCAAGGGGGCGGCGCGGGCGGACTGGCAAAGCCAGATCCACGGCGCCCTGAATTTGGACACCTCTCTCGAAAGATTTGCATGAACACCACCGCTTCCGCTCAGGCTGCCCCCCTTGAAGCCGTCGCCACAGCAGCCTCCGCCACCCGCCCCGCCCTGAAATTCATCACCTGCGGTTCGGTCGACGACGGCAAAAGCACCTTGATCGGCCGCTTGCTGGTCGACAGCAAGGCCGTGCTGCAAGACCACCTGGCCGGTGTGCAGCGCCAAGGTGAAACCGATCTGGCGCTGCTGACCGACGGCTTGTCGGCCGAGCGCGAGCAAGGCATCACCATCGATGTGGCCTACCGCTACTTCAACACCGAAACGCGCAAATTCATCATCGGCGACGCACCCGGTCACGAGCAGTACACGCGCAACATGGTCACCGCCGCTTCCAGCGCCGATGCCGCTGTCGTGCTGGTGGACGCCACCAAGCTCGACTGGCGCAATGCCGAGCTCAAATTGCTGGCTCAGACACGGCGCCACAGCCTCCTTCTCAAGCTGTTGCGTGTGCCCTCCATCGTGTTTGCCGTCAACAAGCTCGACGCCGTCGAAGATCCGACCCAGGCGTTTACGCACATCCGCAACGCGCTCACCGAGTTCGCTGCCACGGCGGGTTTGGCCGTGACCGCCACGGTGCCCGTCTCGGCGCTCAAAGGCTGGAACGTGGTCGACGCGGCGGCCGACGCCCACTGGTGCGGCTACAACGGCCCCACCTTGCTCGACATCCTGGAACACCTGCCAGTGACGCCTGCAGACGTCACCCTGCCTGTTTCTTTCCCGGTCCAATGGGTCGAAAAGTTTTCATCTTCATCCGACACGAGCCAGGGTCGCCGTGTGTTCTGGGGCCGTGTGGCCACCGGGGAAGCCGCCGTCGGCCAGACGGTCAAAGTGATGCCCAGCGGCTTGACCGCCACGGTGGCCCAGGTGCTCGACCATGCGCGAAACCCGAAGTCGGTCGCGGCAGGCCACAGCGCCGGCATCGTGCTGGACCGCGAAGTGGATGTTTCTCGCGGCGACTGGTTGCTCGCCGCTGGCGGTGAGGACGACACCATCAAAGCCACCCAGTCGCTCAACGCCACGGTGGCGTGGCTGGACGACGAACCCCTGGTGGCAGGCCGTGTCTACTGGGCACTGCACGGCCACCGGTGGGTCAAGGCCAAGGTGCGCCGCATTGTCCATCGCCTGGACATCCACACCCTGGCCGAAGATGATGCCTCCCAGCTGGAAGCCAACGCCATCGGTCATATCGAGCTGGCCTTGCAAGAGCCCTTGGCCACCCGCCCCTTCGCCGAATCGCGGGCACTGGGTTCCATGGTGCTGGTGGACACCGCCAGCCACAAGACATCGGGAGCGCTGCTGGTCAACTGAATCCGTTTCGAACTGGTGCCTTGACCTTTAACTTAAATCAAGGCCAAAGGCGCCAGCTGCCCTTACCCTCTCGAAAACCCTAAAATCAGAGGTTTCATCGATTTGCCCACACCATCACCATGACCCACGTCGTCACCGAATCCTGCATCCGTTGCAAATACACCGATTGCGTTGATGTCTGCCCAGTGGACTGCTTCCGCGAAGGCCCCAACTTCCTCACCATCGATCCCGACG
>JBFHEQ010000312.1:0-4546 GCA_041584075.1 Hydrogenophaga sp. | reverse complement strand
GCCAAGCGAAACTCAAAGACCCCTGAAAAATTTGGCACCGGTGAAATCGAAGGGCTGGCCGCCAGCGAAAGCGCCAACAACGCCTGCTCTGGCGGTGCCATGATTCCATTGCTGTCGCTGGGCGTACCCGGCGACGCGGTGACGGCGGTGTTGCTGGGCGCGTTCGTGGTGCAGGGGCTGCAGCCAGGGCCCATGCTTTACAAGGAACACATGGACTTTGTGTACCAGATCTTTGCGTCCATGATGGTGGCTCAGATCGCCATGCAGTTCATTGGAATGGCCGGGATCCGGCTGTTTGCCAAGGTGATTCTGGTGGACCGCGCCATCCTCACGCCTTCCATCTTTGTCTTGTCGATGGTCGGCGCTTTCGCCATGCGCAGCAATATTTTTGATGTGTACACCACGCTGGCCTTTGGCCTGCTGGGTTACATCATGACCCGCAACGACTACCCGCTCTCGCCCATTTTGCTGGCGCTGATTCTGGGCCCGATGGCCGAATCCAATCTGCGCCGGGCCATGGTGATTTCCAGTGGTGATCCGTCGATATTGTTCAGCCGGCCCATCGCTGTGGGTTTGATGGTGCTGGCGGTGGTGGCCCTGGTGCTGTCGATCCGCAGTCACCGTCGTGTCGAGGCCCGGCTGGTCGCGGCCGCTTCAGCATCGGGCGCCGCCGACGGCCGGTGATCGATCGCGGTGTTGATGGGGTTCTCCGATCAACCGCACGGCCGAGTCAGGATGGCTGTTGCTCCCAGCGGATCAGCGCGCGCACAAAACCGTGGTCGCTCTTGGTGCGGCTGCGCCCTTCGAACAGGTGGTCGTTGAAGACCTCCACCCGCTTGACTTCGCCGATGGCGTGGCGGCTCTTGGCGGTGAACTCTTCGCTGACCAGGACCTGGTCCAGCACCTCGGGATAGCCCTGGTGGATGTGGGAAAAGGCCACGTCGCGCCGCAGTGCAGATTCGCCTTGCACGTCCCATGCGCTGAACAGCGCGCTGTCGTAGGCGCCGCGGTCGTAGGCCACCTGCGAGGTGTTTGCCACCAGCTGGGTGGTGACGCTGTAAGGGCTGTCGTTGAGGTCGCCCATCATGACCAGGGGTTCGCGGGTGCGGTGCAACATTTCGACCACCCTGAGTCGCACCGCCAGCGCCTCTGCGCCGCGCATGATGAGCGAGCGCAGGCTGCCCAGGGCCTGTACGGTGGGGTCGTCGCGGTCTTCCATGGTGTTGCCGTGTTCGTCGCTCAGCAGCTTGGGGCGCTTGGACTTGAAATGCGCCGTGATCACATGCAGGTTGGGGCCGTTCTTCAACCGCAATGTGGCGTGCAGCGGTGGGCGTTCAAAGCGTGTGTAAGGGCCCATGCCGGGCACATCGACCACCGCCTGTGGAGGAAAGTCCACCAGTGAGTCGATGGATTCCACGGCCAGGCGGGTGATCAGACCCACGCGAGGGGTGCCTTGCGCGCCCATCTGCCCAGGGCCATTTTCAGCGCCGGGCACGCTGATGAATTTGTAGCGCAGGCCGCTGCGCTTGACGGCTTCTTGCAGCGCCGCTTCGTCCCACACCTCCTGCACCGCCAGTACATCGGCGTTGAGCGTTTTGATGCGTTCGCCCAGCCAGTCGACTTTCCGCTCGTACTCGCTGTGGCTGTAAGGGTCTTGTCCGGGGTAAAAATCGCGGCCCGGCAAGGCGAGGTTGAGCACGTTGCACGTCGCCACGGTCAGGGTGGCGTATTTGACGGGAGGGTCGTTGGGATTCTGGTTGGCCATGGTCCATCCTAGGACATTCGAAGCGCTGAAGTTTCAGCATGCGAGCAATTCAACTGGCTGGCGTGACTTCGTTCAGGGCTGCAAAGGCTTCCCGAAGGGGGGTGACCTTGCCGGATTGGGCCGAGTCGTAACCTGGCAAAGCGTTCACCAACTGCTTGAACTCGGGATCAGCCAGGATGTCCAGCGTCTTTTGCATCACGGGATGCTGCAACGTGGCTTCTTGGCAAAGCAAAAAATAGCGCTCATTGACCATGGGGATGAAATCGAGCTGGAAGTAACGCGCCGGGCGCTCCAGTCCGAATCCCGCGTCGGCCAGGTCGCTGGCCACGAACGCGGCCACGGATGCATGGGTCGCCTCGCTTTGTTCAAAGCCTGTTATGTGACTGCTTTGAATGTCTTGCTCATTCAGCAGGCCTTCCAGCAAATAGCGGGTGCCCGAATCACTGGGCCGGTTGATGAAGCGCACGTCGTCGCGCGTCAGGTCTTTCAGGTCGTAGATTTTTTTCGGGTTGCCGGGCGCCACCATCAGCCCCTGTCGGCGGGTGGAGATGTCGATCAACATCAGGTCGGGTGATTGCAGCCATTGTGCATAGTGTGCCAACGCGCGCGCCTGTTGCGAGCCAAAGGGAATGTGTATGCCACAGGCTTCGCAATTGCCGTCGTGCAGGGCAGCGGCGGCGGCCGTGCTGGAGGCGTAGCGGCGGGCCACATCCTGCCCTTGTTCCAGCATTTGTTCGATGAGCTTCTCGATGGAGAAACCGTAGCTGGCGTGCAGGCGAAACGCCTTCTCGCCAGGGCTCGAAACCTTCGCGATTTCATGCGATAGCTCGGAAGACAGGGAGTCGAGAATCGGTTGCAGGCGGGCCATGATGCGCAGGTCCGCCCAGACCAGTTTTTCGGCCAGTGGCGAGAGCGTGGAGCCTTTGCCGCGCTCCATGTGCAGCAGCGTGGTATTGAAATGGGCCTCGCCTGAACGCACCAGATCCCAGGCGTGGCGGTACGACATGCCCAGCCCCTGGCAAGCGGCCAGCAGACTGCCCTGGGTGTGCACGGCGCTGAGCAATTCGATCAAACGAGGCGACAGCGTGCTGCTCTCGTCGCCCTGAATTGTCCATACCGGTTTGATCGAAATCTTCTTCATCGGGGAAACCCTTTATGACCTCGAGCGCCTATGGCTGCTGCCCATGCGCTCATATTGCGTACCGTTCGCGAGGCCACGATGATGCACGAGCTTTTCGGAAAACCACAACACAACAGGAGACAAAGATGACGAGTTCAGTAGCGGCCGGTGGGGCCTTGGTTGGTGACGATGGCGATGGGCTGTTGTCCAAAGAGCGCACGATCGCTGCGCCTGGATTCAGCCGGTGGCTGGTGCCGCCGGCAGCATTGGCCATACACCTGTGCATCGGCATGGCCTATGGCTTTTCGGTGTTCTGGCTCCCACTGTCCAAGGCGTTGGGCATCAAGGAGGCCGTGGCGTGCGGTCCCGATGTGGGCTTCTTCGGTCAACTCTTCACCACCAGCTGCGACTGGTCCATCGCCACACTGGGCTGGATGTACACACTGTTTTTTGTGTTTCTGGGTCTGTCCGCCGCCATCTGGGGCGGTTGGCTGGAGCGCGTGGGTCCACGCAAGGTCGGCGTGCTGGCTGCATTCTGCTGGGGCGGTGGCATGTTGATTTCCGCCCTGGGCATTTACCTGCACCAGTTCTGGATGATGATTCTGGGCTCGGGCGTGATCGGGGGGATTGGTCTCGGCCTGGGATATATCTCGCCGGTGTCGACCCTGATCAAATGGTTTCCCGACAAGCGCGGCATGGCCACCGGCATGGCCATCATGGGCTTCGGTGGCGGCGCCATGATCGGTTCGCCTCTCGCCGCTGAGCTGATGAAAATGTTTTCTACGCCGACCGAAGTCGGGGTGTGGCAAACCTTTGCCGTGATGGGCGGCCTCTATATCGTGGCCATGTTGTGCGGCGCGTTTGGCTACCGCATCCCGGCCAGCGGCTGGAAGCCCGAAGGCTGGACACCGCCCGTGTCGCAGGGCAGCAACGCCATGATCACCCATGGGCATGTGCATGTGAAAAAGGTCTGGGGCATTCCCCAGTTCTGGCTGGTCTGGATGGTGCTGACCATGAACGTGTCGGCCGGCATCGGCGTGATCGGCATGGCCAGCCCCATGCTGCAAGAGGTGTTCGGTGGCAGCCTGATCGGCGTGGCTGGCAAGTTTGGCGAGCTCGACAAAGCCCAGCTCACCGCGATCGCTGGCGTGGCCGCCGGCTTTGCGGCCCTGCTCAGCCTGTTCAACATCGCTGGCCGGTTTTTCTGGGCCAGCCTGTCGGACAAGCTCGGACGCAAGATGACCTATACGCTGTTCTTTCTGCTGGGTGGCGTTCTTTACTTCAGCATTCCCGCCAGCGCCGGGGCAGAGAGCAAGTTGTTGTTCGTGGGTGCTTTCTGCATCATTTTGAGCATGTACGGCGGCTCGTTCGCTACCGTGCCGGCTTATCTGGCCGACCTCTTTGGCACGCAAATGGTGGGCGCGATTCATGGCCGTTTGCTCACCGCCTGGGCCACGGCCGGCATCATCGGCCCGGTGGTCGTCAATTACATGCGCGAATACCAGCTGGGACTGGGCATTCCCCGCGAGCAGGTGTACAACCAGACCATGTACATCCTGGTGGGCATGCTGCTGGTGGGCCTTGTCTGCAACCTGCTGGTGCGCCCGGTGGCTGACAAACACTTCATGACGGAAGCTGAACTGGCGCAGGAAAAGCGGCTG
>JBFHEQ010000311.1:0-4588 GCA_041584075.1 Hydrogenophaga sp. | reverse complement strand
GCGATCGAGGGCGGCTGTTTGACCGCTTTTACCGTGCATCCCCTTCCGCAACAAGCGGCAGTGGCCTGGGCCTGGCCATTGTCCAAAGTGCGGCCAGGCGTTTGAAGGCGCGGGTTGTGTGTGCGGACGGTCGAGGCGGAATAGGACTCAGCTTTTCGGTTCAATGGCAGGTGCAGTTCAAGGCTTGAAGGGCTGATGCCCAGACTTGAAAGGTGTCACTTGTGTGGGGGGGAAGAGGGTCCAACTGCATGTCCTGTTCATCAGCGCCGGAGGCAGGTCTGGCGTGTGCCGTGGCCTCAACGCCTGGGAAGGGTGGTGCCATTGAGCGTTCGGGCATCCGCCGTTGCGCGGCGGGTGGGTGCGGGTGCTCGGTCAGGGGTTTTGAGCTGCTTTTCGGGGACCTGTCTGGACGTTTGGTGACCGCTTCGTGAGCGCCGAACCCGGTTCGCTGGGTTGGAGACGGGTGTGAAGCGCGCCATGCGCGGGGACCATCCTTCCGGGGGCGGGCCTGGTTGCGTTGCCGGAATGGGCCAGCCTCCAGGGTATGGGACCGTGGCGGCAAGCACGTCAGGGCATCAACGCGGATGTGTCCAGCGCCAGGGGGCCCTCGGCGTTCGATGGTTGCTCAAGGGGAATTTTGAACGGCAGGAAGAGGGAGAAGGTCGCACCTTCGTCCGGAACCGACTGCGCCCAGATGCGCCCCCCGTGGCTCTCCACAATCTGGCGGACGAGGGCAAGGCCAACCCCGAGCCCCTCGAACCGCGTGTCGCTGTGCAGACGCTCGAACATGTCAAACAGGCGTGTCGCATGCTTTGAGTCGAAGCCGACGCCATTGTCTCGCGCCGATACGATCCAGCCCTCAGGCTCTTTCCTCCACCCGATGTGGACCCGGGTGACTTCGCGGTGGCGGCTGTACTTGAGCGCGTTGTTCAAGAGGTTCACCCAGACCTCCCGCATCAGGACGGGGTCTGCCTGTACGGTCGGCAGGTCGTGCGCAATGTGCCACTCGATGCGCTGGCCGGGTGAATCGGCCTCCAGCGCATTCGCGATATCTCGAATTTGCTCGTGCAGGTCGAGTGGCCCGACTTTGAGCGAAGCCCGGCCCAACCGGGCAAAGGACAGCATGGCCTCGATCAGGCTTTGCATTTGCCTGGCCCCGGTCACGATTTTCTGGGCGTATTGGGTCGCGGTGTCCAGGCGCCCCAGGATCAGTTCTTCCTGCAGCAACTCTGAAAAACTGGCCACATGACGCAACGGTGTTCGCAAGTCGTGGGAGAGAGCGTAAGAGAATTTTTCGAGAGCCAGGTTGGTGACTTCCAGCTTTCGGGTGCGTTCTGCGACTTGTTGGCTGAGAAGTTCGTTGTGTCGCGCTTTCTCCTCAAACCGGCTCTTGTAAAAAGTGATGTCCTGAACTGACCAGGTTTCAGGCTCGGCGAAGTGGTCTTTTTGCCTGACGGGCATTCCGCGGCAACGCACCCAGCGACGCCCATGGTGCGCACCCGTGATTCTGAATTCCAGACAGATTTCCTCGCCGGATTCGCGTGCGGCCTTCCAGGTCTGGTCGATGTTGCTGATATCTTCGGCGTAAGCGAATGACAACAATTCTGCGATGCCGCGGGGAATGTGATCAGGCTCCATGCCCAGCAAGCGAAACACCTCGTCGGACCAGCGTGGTTCGCTGGTGACAGGGTCGTCTTCAACCCAGCCCAGTCGCGCCAGGCGCTGCGCCTCTTCCAGCCGTTTGTTGAGTTTGCTGGCTCTTGTCTCGAGTGCGCGCCGCTCGGTGACATCCGCTTGAATCGAGAGGTACGCATAGACGCTGCCGGAGCCGTCGCGTATGGGTTCGATGTTCATGTTCACCACATACGCCTCGCCCGATTTCCTGTAGTTGATCAGTTCGAATCCGGCGACCGGGCGCCCCTGCCTCAGCATTCCCGCAAGCTGGATCAAGTCCTGTGCATCTGTTTTTGGCCCGTGAAGGAGCTCCGCAGGACGCTTTCCGAGGCACTCTTCCAGTGTCCAGCCCGTGACATGGGTGTAGGTGCGATTGACCCACCGGATCCGCCGCTCCGGGTCGGTGACCACGATCATGTTGGCGCTGCCCTCGGCAATTTTTTCGAGCATGTGTAGCCACCCGTCCAGATCACCGGAAACAGGCAAGGTTTGTAGTGGCTGCGCGCTCTGCATGGAGGCTGGAGGCTTCATGAACGGCTTCTGGTCCGGGTTGTTTTTGGGTCGCGGATGGGGTGGGTGCGGTGTCCATTGTCTGTGGCCGACAGCGGAAGGCGATTCTTAGGGTGGTGTGCGGTTTTCACTGGCGTGGCTGGCGGATCGTGGCGCAGGTTGTCTCTTGGAGTGGACGCAGGTGGTCTTCACACCGCTATCGCGGTTTTTGTTACATTTCGCCACAAATCCCGCTTGATTTAAAGCAAGTACGCGTCATTTGGTTGGGAAAGGTGGACTCAATGTGAGTCAGCACGCAGTTTGAAGCGCTTCGACCGGCTGATGGGTGACGTCCAGTCCGTACGATTTGGAGTGCATGGAACACAACCGGATGAGTGAGAAAGAAGCCAATGAGACGTGTGCAGTGACGCCGAACCCGGCGGGCGCAAGCGATCCACAGTTTTCAGGACCTGAGGCTCGATGCCAGCACTGCGCGACCCATTCGATCTGCATGGTGAGTTCCGTGGAGCGCGCAACGGGACAGCGGATCGCAGCCTCGTCCATTGAGCGGGTGGTCAAGAAGGGGGAAGTGCTGCAGACCCAGGGTGAAATGGATCAAAAGCTGGTCATCGTCAAGGTGGGTCTGGTGGTGGGAACCCGCCAGATTGGGGCACGCCATGCCGAACCGGTCGCCGTGATGGGCAAGGGCTGTGTCTTGGGTGGCTGGACATTGCTGGGGCAAACCAGCATGCTGGGAACCATGGCTTTGACGTCTTGCCGAGTATGCGAGATCAGTGTGGACGAGCTCTACCGGATCGGCGCTGTGGACCGGTCGTTTCTCAACTGCCTGTATGGTTACGGAGCGCGTTTGTTTTCGAGTCTGACCGACTGGGCCAATGTGATGCATGTGAAGGGGGTGGAGCAGCGTCTGTATCTGGCGCTGCACCTCCTGGCCCAGCAAACCGGCGGCCGCCGGATTCGTTTGCCGAGCCATGTGGTGCTCGCCTCGCTGCTTTCCATTACCCGCGAATCGGTTGCACGGAGTTTGCGCTTGCTGGAAGAGCGAGGGGTTTTGACGCGGCTTGACCGGTGGCATTGCGAATTGCACTGCCCTGTAGAGGCCATCGAGGCAAAGGTCGAGAACTGAGCTCGTACGGCTTGGGGCACCTGATCGGACCCGTGCGCGGGCGAGGAGGCGCACAGGGTGATTGGAGCTTAGGAAGTGGCCTCGGTCCAGGCCGGCCAGTGTTTCAGCTTTGAGGTTTTCTGGATTGCAGCCGCCGGTACACGGTGGCACGGCTGATCCCCAGTGCGCGAGCCGCTTCGCCGACGTTGCCCCGGGCATCCTCAACCGCTTTGCGGATGAGGGACGTTTCGTAGTCCCTGAGTGGCAAACCGGGGCGCTGGAGGGTGGTCGTTCCGTGCGCGTCGGCATGGCTGGCCTGTTCCTGGGCCAGTGCCAGCAAACGCAGACCAGACCAAAGCGGGACCTCGAAGGCGCCGCGGTGCTGGCGTGCTGCATCAAACAGCTCTGCATGGGCGATGGCAAAGAGGCTGTCGCAGTGCAGAGCGGCATCCAGAAACCGGTGGTCAAGCAGCTCCATGGCAGGCCGGTTCATCCCAGTGATGTAGCCGTCGCCATCCAGACACACCAGGCCATCGTTGTCATCGCCAAGCAAGCGGCCCGGCCAGTTCAGGCGCAGCAGCAGGCGGTGGGGTTGCGCGAGTGTGAGCGCATTCTCGATGCTGCGCGCCGACTGGGTCACCAGGTGTTTGAAAGCGGGGCGCTCGGGCACGTTGACGCCGGTCAGGTCCAGCATGCCGACACATTGGCCATCGGGTCCCCAGATGGGGGCGCCTGCGCAGCTGAAGGCCGAGTTGTCGTCGAAAAAATGTTCACCGCGGTGCAGCCAGACCGACTGCTGCTCGGCCAGCGTGGCGCCAATGGCGGTGGTGCCGACAGCGGCTTCCGACAAATCGATCCCGACGCGTGCCAGCGCCGACGCCGCGGCTTCGTTGCGGTCCACCGGGCCATGCACATCGATCACGATGCCCCGGGCATTGGTGAGCACCGCGAAGTAACGCGTGTGCAGCATCGCGCGGGTCAGTGTTCGAATCACCGGTGCCGCGGCGAGCAGCAAGGTTCGGCTGGAGTCCAGTGCGCGATGGGCATCCGACTTGGAAACCGAATTGAACGACACCGGGTTTTCGGGAGCATGCCCCATGGCCAGGCAGCGCTCCCACGATCGCGCGATGCCGGGCGCCAGGCCCGGGGGGGCGATCTCCCTGGCGTGCAACACACTTTGACGCGCCTGCTCAATGAGCGAGAGACGTTGTGTTTCCGGTGTGGTGATGGTGGCGCTGGCGAGCATGCGGGCGTTCAAATCCTTTCGAAGAGACCGGCGTCCGAGCTCCCTTCAAGTTC
>JBFHEQ010000310.1:0-4599 GCA_041584075.1 Hydrogenophaga sp. | reverse complement strand
GGCTTGGCGAGGCGTATCAGCACGCCCATGAAACACCGCGTTATTCGGCCGAGTTCGGCGGCAAACAGGTGGTGGTGATTCCGTCACGTGACCTGGGGCAAGAGGTGCACCAGATCATGACGAACACGCTGCACTGAGCCAAGGACGCTCGGTATAACTGGCGCCGTGCGCGGCGTGGTGTTTGCGGGATGAAGCACTCGCAACGAAGCGCATCGCCCGCAAAACCACGGCCCACAAGGGTTCGGCCGAAAACGCTGAAGCGCCACGGATGGACCTGAAATCAAGGGCGCGCAAGGCGGCACCCCAGGACCGACGGCGGGAAACCACGAGGCCATGCGTTTCCCCGCCGCAACGCGCTGAAGGGCTGGACTTTCCCCAAGCGCTGGTCCTTGGCCTCGCTTCCCCCCCAAAAAAACTTACCCCCGCCGCCTGTGGGCGGACTTGTGGATAAGCGTGTTCACAAGACGCCAAACCCGCGCAGCGACTGGCCTGGCGGGGCGTGCCTATTTTTTAAGCAGCATCCAATCAGCCGGGCGCGGCACCTCGGAAATCTGGTAGGCATCCGGGACCCAGCGGTCGCTCCATGGCGTGTTTCAAGGTTCAGCGCCCCGAAGGGAAGCTGGCATGCGCTCGCCCCCGCCTGGCTTCGCACAGCGTTCCCGTGGCAACGGGCGTCCTCACCTCAGCCTACGGGTTTTCCAGATGTTTTCTCATACGAATATTGGATATAACTCTGAAACTCGTATTTTTATCGATAAGACAAATCATTGTGAAAATAATCGTTTAAATATCGATGCATTCGTCAAAGGCACATGGCCCACGCAAGGCCTTCAAGGGCCCCTCCGACTGGTTGCCGCACAGGCCCCCAACACCACACAAAGATGAAAGGATCGACATGAACACCAAAGAGCATCTGGTCTCCGTCTACTCCAGCCTCAGCGTCGCGCAGGCCACCCGCATCATCGATGAAGTGATCCGGCTCAGAAGCGAGCACAACATGCTGCCCCTGGCCGTGGCGGTGCTCGATTCGGGCGGCCACATGGTGTGCTTCCGGCGGGACGACGGCTGTGGCATGTTGCGCCACGGCATCGCCCTGGGCAAGGCCTGGTCGGCGCTGGGCATGGGCATGTCCACGCGCCAGATCCGAGAACGCCTGTCTGACCGCCCGACCTTTCAAACCTCGCTGGCGGTGGCGTCCGACGGCCGGTTCATCCCCACGCCTGGCGGGGTGTTAATCCTGAACGAAAACAACCAGGCGATCGGCTCGGTGGGCATCAGCGGAGACGCCTCCGACAAAGACGAGTTCTGCGCCATCAACGCCATCCTTGCCGCAGGTCTGCGACCAGAACCGAACGCGCCCAGTGCCGACTGGCAGAGCGGCAAATTGTGATGCAACGCCCCCACACCCACCCCTGAACTTGAGGAACCCTCCATGACATTCAAACAACTGCTCACCAGCCTGTCGGTGCTGTCGGCCGTCGCCCTGGGCAGCGGCACGGCGCTCGCCTTTCCCACAGAGTCGGTCAAGCTGGTCGTCCCGTTGACGCCGGGTTCGGGCGCCGACACCGCAGCGCGCATCGTGGCCCAGTCGCTGAACAAGGCTTGGCAGCAGACGGTGGTGGTGGAGAACCGCCCAGGTGCCGGCGGCATCATCGGGACTTCCGCCGTGGTCAATGCCCCGGCCAACGGCAACACCTTGCTGTTCCAGTCCGCCGGGTTTGCCTCCGCCGCCGTGATCTACAAGAAGCTGCCATACAACCCGGAAAAACAGCTGGTTGAAGTGGCCATGGTCGGCGCGGTGCCCTACGTGCTCGTCACGGCGGTCGATGGCCCCCACAAGTCCATGCGCGATCTGATCACGGCGGCCAAGGCCAAACCCGGCGCGATCACCTTCGGCTCGGTCGGCGTCGGCAGCTCGACCCATTTCGCGGCCGAGCACTTCGCCCAGGAGGCGGGGTTGCAAGCGGTGCACATTCCCTACAAGGGCGGGCCCGAAGTCATCCAGGATCTGATGGCCGGCCGCATCGACTTCGCCATGGCATCGCTGAGCACCGCCTTGGGCCAAATCCGTGGCGGCAAACTGCGCGCCCTCGGTTTGGCCAGCAAGACACGCTCTTCGACCGCCGACGACATCCCGACCATCGCCGAGCAAGGCTTTCCCGCGGTGGACATCGACCTGTGGTTTGGTGTCTGGGCGCCCGCCAACACGCCACCCGCAGTGCTGCAGCAAATCAGCGCAGACCTCGCCCGTTCGCTCAAAGACCCGGAGGTGGTCAGCGGCCTGTCCAAACTCGGGATCGACCCACGCTCGATGGGCGCAGAAGATTTTTCAAAATTTGTTGGCGATGAAATGACGAAGTATCGAAAGATTGCCCGGGACGCCAAGATCGATCCCCAGTAAGCAGCGCGAGGCAGACGACACCGACACAGCTTGAAGTCCGGGGGAGAGGACCACCGGAGACCCCTCCCCCGCCTTCCGCGCCACGCTGGTGCAGCGGGCAGATGAAAAAATCGTGCATCATGAGGGCTTGCGACTTCCAGCCATGAAAGGGTGGACTGAGGTGAACTGGTACGCTCTGCTC
This sequence comes from Hydrogenophaga sp., assembly GCA_041584075.1. GTDB lineage: Bacteria > Pseudomonadota > Gammaproteobacteria > Burkholderiales > Burkholderiaceae_C > Hydrogenophaga. The sequence goes on along the minus strand of JBFHEQ010000310.1, from coordinate 2,017 downwards.
GCCGATGCACGATCCCACGTGTTTCTCGCACTGGTGGCCGTTGGCCTGGTCTTCCTGGCCAGCTCACCTTCAAAAGGCACGCGTCACGCCCGATGGATCGCCGCGAGCAGCATTCTGTTCGGGACTGCCTTCCTGCTGGAGGCGGTGGTCGCGCACCTCTCGATGAGCGCCTCTGCGCTGTTCATCCTGTTCACCGGGGCGATGGCGGGCGAAGTGATCATGTGCCTGTCGATCGGTCTCGACGCCTACCGGAACCCCGCGCTGCCAACGGCCAGGCAGATCGCGGTCAAGACCGCGCTTGTGCCGCTGGGTCTGGCGGCGTTCAATGCGTTCCTGCTGGTGGGACTGAACCACCGCGGGCTGACACTGGCGATGGGCACGGTCCTGCTGACTCTCTATCCGGCGTGGAAGGCGTTTCAGATTTACCAGACCGACCACTGGCGTGGCCACCTCGTTTTGATCGGGGCGCTGCTGCTGGTGCCATTCTCGCTCCTGGTGGCCGCCCTCGCGGGCCTGACCCTGGTCGAGTTCCGGCAGCTCGCGCTGTACCCGGCCTCGCTGGCGCTGATCAGCGCGTTTGCGCTGCTCCAGTTGCGCGACGCCATCGAGCGGCAACAGCAGATGCTGGAGCTCACCCAGACGCGCGCGCAACTGCAGCAGCTGGCCGATTCGCTCGAGCGCACAGTGCATGAGCGGACCGAACAACTGGCGGACATGGTGGCAGGGCTCCAGTCGTTCAACGCGCTCGTGTCACACGATTTGCGTGGCCCGCTGCGCAATGCGCGTGGCCTGGTGGACGTGGCGGCCAACGAGATCAGGTGCGGCCTGATCGACGAAGGCCTGGAGACGCTCAAGACAGTACAAAGAGAAACCCGGCGCGGCGCGGAAATGGTGGACGACCTGTTGCGCCTGTCCAGCGTGGAAGAGGCCACCCTGCGTCTGAGCCATGCCGACATGGCCAGCGTTTTCGACCACGCGGTGAAGGCGCTCGACCCGGAGTACCCCGCGGCTCGGGAGGCCATTGATGTCGGCGCCATGCCGACCATCGAAATGGACGAAGGCCTGATGCAGCATGTGGCGATCAACCTCCTGGGCAACGCCCTGAAGTACGGGCGCTACATCGCCGGCCTGAAGATCCGTGTGTCGGCGCACAAGCTCCCCGATGGCGGCTGGCGCTTCGTGATCGCCGACAACGGCCCCGGTTTTTCGCCAGAGCACGCGGCCAGGATTTTTGAACCCTTCATGCGTGTGCCAGGCACCCGCGAGGCGGGCACGGGTGTGGGACTGGCCGTGGTCGCGCGCGTCGTCCATCGGCACCGGGGCGACGTCGGGGCGAGTGCCCGGGTGGGCGAAGGGGCCACTTTCTGGTGGACCCTGCCCGAGCGCCAGACACCGGCCGTTGGCGAGGCTGGTAGCACCGACGGACCGGCATCGGGCGCCATCACAACCCACCCGGCGCCTGCGCCGCCGGCTGTGGCGTCGTCTCGCACGATCCACTGAGGTTGGCACGGCGGCATGGCCTGCGGCAAAGCCGCAGCATGGCCCTGCGGTGGGCGCAGGCTTCTGAGGCGGGCCCACCATGCCACCGCGTTCGGGCACAGAATGAATCCATGACCGTACGCCGCCTCATGCTTTCTCTGGGGGTCTTACTGACTCTGACGCCTTTCGTCGCCACACCCGCCTTGGTCCAGACACCCCCCTGCCCCGGCCTGCTTTCCCACAGCTTTCCCCGCTTGCAAGACGGCGCGCCACAAAACCTCTGTCAATACGCCGGCAAACTGGTGCTGGTGGTGAACACCGCGAGCTATTGCGGCTTCACCCGCCAGTACGAGGGGCTGGAGGCGCTGTACGCGAAATACGGGCCGCGCGGTCTGGTGGTGATGGGTTTCCCGTCGAACAATTTCGGCCAGCAAGAGCCCGGCAACGCCCAGCAAATTGCCGATCTCTGCTTCAACACCTACGGCGTGAAATTCCCCATGTTCAGCAAGACCGACGTGGTGGGCCCTCAACGCAACGC
>JBFHEQ010000309.1:0-4603 GCA_041584075.1 Hydrogenophaga sp. | reverse complement strand
GCTGGACCTGCGCGGGGGTGATGCCCTGCAGCGCTTGCCGCCCAGCGAGAGGCCCGGCGTGATGTTGCTCAACCCGCCCTATGGCGAGCGCATTGCGGCCGCCGGTGTGGCGGGTCAAAGTGCGGGTGAGCGCGCCAGTGCGCGGGCCGAGCGCGCCGCGCCTCGGGCGTCGCGCACGTTCACCGTGGGCCAGCCTGCACCGGCCGCACACGGCCTGGGCCGCGAGAGTGCCCAGATGGAAGACGGCAGCGATGGCGCCGACTTTTTCAACCAGCTCGCCGCCCACTGGAAGAGCCATTACGCTGGCTGGAGCGCCTGGCTGCTCACACCCGATCTGAAGCTGCCCGGGAAAATGCGGTTCAAGGAGTCGCGCCGGGTACCGTTGTGGAACGGACCCATCGAGTGCCGCCTGTTCCGGTTCGACCTGATGGCGAGGCGCACGGCACCCGCAGGCCAGGACGCCCGTCAGCCGTGATGGAGGTTCGCTCCAGTGGAGTTGGTTCGGTGCTGGTGCTGGACACCAACATCGTGCTGGACCTGTTTGTTTACGAGGATCCGGAGACCTTGGCCCTGCGCGATCAACTGGCCCGCCCGGCCACGCGCTGGCTGGCGACCGACGCCATGCGCGGGGAACTGGCTCGGGTGCTGGGCTATCCGCAAATTGTCAAACGACTGACGGCGCGAGGCTTGCCGGCAGAGGCGGTGCTGGCCCGCTTTGACCAACGCGCCGAGATCGTGTCCGAGGCACCCAAGGCACCGTACACCTGCAAAGACGCAGACGATCAGCACTTCATCGACCTGGCGGTGCATCACCAGGCGGTGCTCGTGAGCAAGGATGCCGAGGTGCTCTGCATGGCCAAGCGGCTGGCCAGGCTGGGGGTCCCGGTCCTGCGGGCATGGTCGGCGGAGTGGCGTTTGGCAAGCCATCCCGGCTGAGCGCGTCCAAGCAGGGGCGGGAGCTTGGGCCCGTCGCCATTTGCGGGAGAATGCGTCTTCAGCGCCGGTTGTCCTCGTGGTCTGCCGGCCCATACCCCCTTTTGTCTTATGCGCCCCTTGCCGCTCACGCTGCTGTTGCTCACCCTGAGCAATGTGTTCATGACCTTTGCCTGGTATGCCCACCTGAAAGAACTGGGTCACAAGCCCTGGATCGTGGCCGCCTTGTTCAGCTGGGGCATCGCTTTTTTTGAATACATGTTGCAGGTACCGGGCAACCGCATTGGCTTCACGGTGCTGTCGGTGGCCCAGCTCAAGATCGTTCAGGAGGTCATCACGCTGTCGGTGTTTGTGCCGTTTGCGGTGTTCTACCTCAAGGAGCCGATCAAGCTGGACTACCTCTGGGCAGGCCTGTGCATCCTGGGGGCCGTGTTCTTCATCTTCCGCAGCCGGTGGGCCGGAGCCTGATCGCTCGCTGCCAGGGCATCTGCGACCTTTGCAGCCTTTCCCGCCTTGTCTGCTCCATGCGGCCAGGCCCTTCGCCGCGCCGGGCTGGGGTGGGGGCAGGCTGTGCTGGGGTCATTTCTTGGTTCGCTTGCCTGACGTCGCCATGCCGTGGTTGCAACAAAGCCTGTCCGGTCCACCATGCCCATGACCGCGCCCATTGCCGACCTTTCCGTGTTGTTGAGCCGCATGGCGCCCGAGCTGCAAGCGGGCGAATATGTGTTTGCGGTGGCGGACCACTTGCCTGGGCAGGCGCTGCGAGACGTTGTGGCCAGCATCCGCGAGCCCGAGGGCTTGTCCGTCGTGGTGCCAGCGTCCGTGGCCGGACGCTTTGGTGCGCTTGAAAGCGACCGCTTTGCCTGGATCAGCTTGACGGTCCACTCCGACTTGCAGGCGGTGGGGCTCACCGGCGCTTTTGCCACTGCATTGGGTCTTGAGGGCATCCGTTGCAATGTGTTGGCCGGATGGCATCACGACCACATGTTTGTGCCCGTGGCCCACGCTGACGCGGCCGTGGCGGCGCTGCGCGGGTTGCAGGCGCCAGAAGCGGACCGCGCAGCACGCACCACCGATGATCAACCGGCAAGTTGAGCTTCTCGGGCTCGCAGGCCACGGTGGCCGGCCAACCGGTATGCTCCACCCATGAAACCTGTCATTCGCGCCTTCTTCAGAACCTTGCGCACCGTGCTTGGCCCGGTCATGTTGCTCAAAGAGCGCCTGACCCGGCCGCGTGGTGTGGTGCGGGACGCTGCCGCTCAAACCACGGTCAACATGCAGTGCCGGAATCTGGCGCTCTATCAGTTCAGGACCTGTCCGTTCTGCATCAAGGTGCGCCAGGAAATGCGGCGCCTGTCGCTGCCGATTGAGCAGCGCGATGCCCAGCTCGACACCGCACACCGCACCGCCCTGCTGCACGGCGGAGGTGCCATCAAGGTGCCTTGCCTGCGCATCAGCGATGGGTCGGGTCAGAGCCAGTGGCTGTACGACTCTGCAGCCATCATCGCCTACCTGCGGGCCCGCTTCCCCGTGACCTGAACCCCGGCCGCTCCGCGTCTGGCTCAGACCAGTGCAAAACTGTCCGCCTGCGAACGGGGCCAGTAGAGCTTGTACACGTCGTGCAGGTTTTCGACCCCATTGAGCAGCGCCCCCGGCGCTACCTCGGGCATGAGTTTGGCCAACAGGCGAACCTCGTTCTCGTTGACCCGTCGCACGATGTGGTGGGGGGTGATCTCACTGGGATGCTGCAAGCCGGCGGCCTGCACCAACTCTTTGAGTGCGTGCAGGGTCTGGTGGTGGAAGTTGTAGACCCGGGTGGCCTTGTCGGGGACCACCAGCGCGTGCTGGCGCACCGGGTCCTGGGTGGTCACGCCGGTGGGGCAGTGGCCGGTGTGGCAGGACTGGGCCTGTATGCAGCCCAGGGCAAACATGAAGCCTCGCGCACTGTTGCACCAGTCGGCGCCCAGCGCCATGACGCGGGTGATGTCAAAGGCGCTGATGATCTTGCCTGCGCAGCCGATCTTGATGCGGTCTCGAAGGTTCAGGCCCACCAGGGTGTTGTGCACCAGGTGCAAGCCTTCTTGTAGCGGAGCGCCCACGTGGTTGGTGAATTCCAGCGGGGCCGCGCCTGTGCCTCCCTCGCCGCCGTCGACCACGATGAAGTCGGGCGTGATGCCGGTTTCCAGCATGGCGCGGGCAATGGCAAACCACTCCCAGGGGTGGCCGATGCACAGTTTGAAGCCGGTGGGCTTGCCGCCTGAGAGTTCGCGCAGGCGGGCGATGAATTGCAGCAGTTCGATCGGTGAGGCGAAGGCACTGTGGGCGGCGGGTGAAATGCAATCCTGTCCTTCGGGTATGCCCCTCGCTGCCGCAATCTCGGCCGTGACTTTCGCGCCGGGCAACATGCCGCCATGTCCAGGCTTGGCGCCCTGGCTCAGCTTGACTTCGATCATCTTCACCTGGGCGTCCAGCGCATTGGCCTTGAAGCGCTCCTCGCTGAACAGGCCCTCGTCGGTGCGGCAGCCAAAATAGCCCGACCCGATTTCCCAGATCAGGTCGCCACCGTGCACCCGGTGCCAGGCAGAGATGGAGCCTTCACCCGTGTCGTGGACAAAACCGCCCCGTTTGGCACCCGCGTTGAGTGCCTGCACGGCATTGGCTGACAAGGCCCCAAAGCTCATGGCCGAGATGTTGAAAACGCTGGCTTCGTAGGGTTGGGCGCAGGTCGGGCCGCCGATGGTGGTGCGGAAATCTTGCGTGTTGAGCGTGGTCGGCGTGAGCGAATGGGTGATCCACTCATAGCCTCGGACGTTGACATCCAGCTGGGTGCCAAAAGGGCGCTTGTCGGTCTCGCCTTTGGCGCGCGCGTACACCAGGCTGCGCTGGCTGCGGGAGAAAGGTGTGGCTTCGGTATCGCTCTCGAGAAAGTACTGGCGCAACTCGGGTCGGACCTTTTCCAGCATGTAACGGAAATGGCCGATGATGGGATAGTTGCGCAGCACGGCCCGACGGGACTGTACAACGTCCCACCAGCCCACCACCGAGAGGCCGCCACAAACCAGGAAAGCCCAGCCGCCGATGCCGAAGGCCACCAGCGTGAACAGGCTGAGCAGGGTGCCGATGATGGCCAGGGCCAGGGCCGTGTAGCGCACGGGGTAGAGGGCATTGAGGCGATCGAGCATGCAGACTTTCGGTGGGGCGGTGATGCCAGAGCCTGGTCACACCCATTGTTCTAATGCGAATGCCTTTGGGCTCGCAGCGCGTCTTGGGATAGCCGAGTGAACAGGCCCTAAACTGAGTGCCATCATAAAACCCGCTGGGATGGGGTGGTGAAATGCCCGGGCTGCATCCTTGGCCAAGCCACGCCGAGCAGCGCTTCATTCCATTGACCTCCGACATGAACACCGATACCACGCTCCCTCCCATGGACAACGAAGACTTCGACGCGCTTGACGAGATTCTTGACGACTTGCGCTCTCGCGGCGAAGACGTGCCGCAATGGGAGTTTTGTGAGGGCGCGATGGCCGCCCTGCTGTGCACGCGCCGCCTGGTGCCTCCCGACGAATTTCTCCCCTTGCTGCTCGGCACCGGTGACAGCCAGCCAGGCCAACCCAGTGACGATCCCGAAGACACCTGCTTCAAGGACGCCGCCCAGTACGAACGATTCCTG
>JBFHEQ010000308.1:0-4610 GCA_041584075.1 Hydrogenophaga sp. | reverse complement strand
TGCCCTTTGGCGAGTCGGTCGAGCTGATGAAGAACCGCCAGCTCGACGCCACGCTGCAGTCCGCTGGCCTGGGCGTGTCATCCATCCGCGACCTGGCCACCTCGGTGCAGATCGTGGTGATCCCCGTGCCGGCTGACGTGATCGCCAAGATCGGTGACGATGCCTACCAGCCTTCGGTGATCCCGGCCAACACCTACGGTGGCCAGACCGCCGATGTGGCGACCGCCGCCATCCCCAACTTCCTGGTGACCCACGCCGGCGTGTCCGACGACATCGCCTACCAGATGGCCAAGCAGATGTACGAAAACATCGACACCCTCTACGCCGCCCACAACGCGGCCAAGGTCATCAAGCGCGAGAATGCCATCAAAGGCATGCCCGTGCCCCTGCACCCTGGCGCCGCCAAGTACTACAAGGAAGTCGGCCTGCTGAAGTAAGCCCTGTGCCTTTCCAGCTGGGTGCCGCCCAGCAAGCACCAGCGGCCCCAGTCCACGACTGGGGCCGCTGACGTTTTGGGCCCCTCCATTTTGACCAGCCAAGCCACCGACCCCTCTGCCGGAACGCGTTCACGTCGCGCCATCGCTTTCAGCGCGCTGCTGGCCGCGGGCTTGTGGGTCGCAGCGATCTGGTGGACCTATGCGTGGGTTCACAAAACCGCGCTGCAGACCACCGCACAACAAACCACAGCAACCCTGCAACTCCAGGTGCGCGATCTTTTGGGCTCGGTGAACAAATTTGAGCACCTGCCCTACTTAGTGGGCGCCGAGCGAACACTGTCCGCTCTGCTGCAAGCCCCGACCGATGCAACGCTCACCGATCGTGCCAACCGGTACCTGGCGTTTGCGCAGCAACGCAGCGACGTGGCTGCGATCTACCTCATTGACCCGCACGGGCACACACTGGCCGCCAGCAACTGGGCATCCAGCCCCAGTTTTGTCGGTCAAAACTACCGTTTCAGACCGTATTTCCAGTCGGCCATTCGCGGGCAAACCGGCTTCTTTTACGGTGTCGGCGTCACCACCGGTGAACCTGGCGCGTTCATTGCAGCCCCACTGCAGGAAGACCAAAAAACCCTCGGTGTGGTGGCCATCAAGATTGCCCTCGCCGCCATCGAAGACAAGTGGCGCGAAGCAGGCCAGCACCTTGCCATCGTCGACGCGCAAGGGGTCATCTTTCTCACCACCGAACCGGCTTGGCGCTACCGCAGTCTGCGCCCCCTGTCGCCTTCTGTGCTGCAGCAGTTGCAAAACACCCGGCAATACGGCGACATCGATCCGCGCCCGCTGACGCGCGCCGAGCCCGTTGCCCTGGAGGACGGCTTGCGCCAGTTGACCCTCGAAAGCGGCAAAAAGCTGCTGATGCAGACACAGTCCATGGGGCACCTGGGCTGGCAAATGTTGCACTTCTCCAACCCCTCGGTCCCCAGACGCCAGGGCGTGCAAGCCGCAGAAATCACCGGGCTGAGCCTCGCCTTGCTGATACTGGGCAGCGCATTGATCTGGCAACACCGACGCCGACTGCTCGAACGCCGGGCATCGCAGCGCCAGCTGGCGAGAATCGTCAACGAGCTGGACCAACGCATCGCAGAGCGAACCGCAGACTTGACCGCCGCCAACGACGTGGCCGTGCAGACCGGCAAGCTCGCGGTGCTGGGGCAAATGGCCGCCAGCATCAGCCACGAAATCTCCCAGCCACTCGCGGCCCTGCACACCCTGGCAGGCAATGCATCGGCATTCCTGGCCCGCAACGACACCCGCAATGCCAGTGGCAACCTGCAACTCATTGGCGACCTCTGTACCCGCATGGGCAACATCATCGGTGAGCTCAAGGCTTTTGCCCGCAAGGAGCCTGGTCGGCTGGACACGGTGCCTCTGCAGCAGGTCATGGCGAGCTCACTGATGCTGATCGAGCCGCTGCGCAAGGCCACGGGCACACGCATTGAAGTGCAAACCACAACGCTCTGTGTCCGGGCCGACACGATCCGCCTGGAACAGGTGATGGTCAATCTGCTGCGCAATGGCATCGACGCCATGGAGCACCAGGCCGAACGGCTGATCGAGGTTCAGTTTTCGGGAACAGAGTCCCTCGTGACGATCACAATCCGTGATCATGGCCCCGGGCTCAGTGAAACGGTCCTGACCCGACTGTTTGAACCGTTCTTCACCACCAAACCCAGCGGCAAAGGGCTGGGCCTTGGTCTCTCTCTGTCCCACGCCATCATGCTCGAAATGGGCGGCACCATCCGCGCTGAAAACGCGCACCCAGGTGCACGCTTCGAACTGCAGCTCCCGCGCACCAACCCATGAACCCCATGAATGTTTTGTTGATCGAAGACGACCCCCTGGTGATGCTCGGCGCGCAGCAGGCACTGCAACTGGCGGGTATGTCCGTCGTGCAGGCCACCAGCGCCGAGGCGGCCATGCAGCAGGTGGCCCTCGAGTGCCCGTCGGTGGTGTTGAGCGACGTTCGCCTGCCCGACGAAGACGGTTTTGAGGTGCTCAAGCGCATGCAGGCGCTGGACGCCGAAGTGCCCGTCATCCTCATGACCGGCCATGGCGACATCCGCATGGCCGTCGAAGCCATGCGCCTGGGCGCCTACGATTTCCTCGAAAAACCTTTCTCATCGGAACGCCTGGTCGAGGTGATTCGCAGAGCTCTGGAAAAACGCCGCCTGGTGCAGGACAACCGCCGCCTGCAAGCCCTGGTAGCCCCTCAACAGGACTTTGGACTCGTGGGGCAGGCGCCAGGCATGGTGGAAGCACGCCGCCGCATCGCGGCGCTCGCCCCCACCCAGGTCGACCTGCTGATCCGGGGCGAAACCGGCACGGGAAAAGAAGTGGTGGCCCGCGCTGTGCACGAAGCGTCGGGGCGAGGCGGCCCATTTGTCGCCATCAACTGCGGCGCCTTGCCCGAAGCCATTTTCGAGAGCGAAATGTTTGGTCACGAAGTGGGGGCATTCACAGGCGCCACACGCAAACGTATTGGCAAACTGGAATACGCCCGTGGCGGCACGGTCTTCCTGGATGAAATTGAAAGCCTGCCCATGACCCAGCAGGTCAAGCTCTTGCGGGTGTTGCAGGAAAGGTCGTTCGAGCGCCTCGGCGGCAATCAGACCACGCGCATCGATTGCCGCTTCATCGCTGCAGCCAAAGCCGATCTTCAGACGCTGGCCAATGCCGGCGCATTCCGCTCCGATCTTTACTACCGCCTGCACGTGGCCTGCATCGAGCTACCGGCCCTGCGCGAGCGCCGCGACGACATCCCCCACCTGCTGGCGCATTGCCTGCATCTCTCCGCAGAGCGCTACGGCACCCCGCCGCCCGGCTGGACACCCCAACAAATGTCCCGATGGATGGCACACGACTGGCCGGGCAACGTGCGTGAATTGAAGAACCTCGCGGACCGGCTCTGCCTTGGACTCGAGCTGGAGCAACAAACCCGGGAAGACGGTCCCGGCGGCACCCAGTCGCTGGCCCAACAAATGGACAATTTTGAAAAACAGCTCCTCGCCAACACCTTGGCCGCTTGCCATGGTCAGGTGAGCCAGGCATCGGAGCAACTGAACACCCCCCGCAAGACCCTCTACGACAAATTGGCGCGGCACAACATCGACCCGGCGCGCTTCCGTTGATACAGGGAATCCTGGGCGGTTGTGTGCGAACATCCGCACGAACAAGGTGCCAGTTGTGCGGGAATCCGCACACCTCAACACAGCAGCCCCGCCAGAATCAACGGTCTGCGTCGCGACCGCAGGTGGCACACATGTTGCAATCATTGACGCACCGCATGCGGCATGCATGTGGTCAACCTTTTTGAACACAGGAGACAAAACCATGCGATTGATACACAAGATTGGCCTGACCCTCAGCCTGGGCGCAGCGCTCGCCACCGGCACCGCCGTGGCCCAGCAGCAGCAATTCATCAACGTGCTCACCGGCGGCCAGAGCGGCGTCTACTACCCCATGGGTGTGGCCCTCTCCCAGATCTACGCCAAGACCATTCCCAATGTGCGCGCCACCGCACAAGTGACCAAGGCCTCCGCCGAGAACCTCAACCTGCTGCAAGCCGGTCGTGGTGAGCTCGCCATCGCCCTGGGCGACTCCGTCTCCAACGCCTGGAAGGGTGAGGCCGAAGCCGGCTTCCCCAAGAAGCTCGACAAACTGCGTGGCCTCTCCGGCACCTACAACAACTACATCCAGATCGTCGCCAACGCCGACTCCGGCATCAAGACCCTGGCCGACCTCAAAGGCAAGCGCGTCTCCGTGGGCGCTGCCAAGTCGGGCACCGAGCTCAACGCACGTGCCATCTTCAAAGCCGCCGGCATCGCCTACAGCGACCTCTCCAAGCTCGAATACCTGCCCTTTGGCGAGTCGGTCGAGCTGATGAAGAACCGCCAGCTCGACGCCACGCTGCAGTCCGCTGGCCTGGGCGTGTCCTCCATCCGCGATCTGGCCACCTCCGTGCAGATCGTGGTGATCCCCGTGCCGGCTGACGTGATCGCCAAGATCGGTGACGACGCCTACCAGCCTTCGGTGATCCCGGCCAACACCTACGGTGGCCAGACCGCCGATGTGGCGACCGCCGCCATCCCCAACTTCCTGGTGACCCAC
>JBFHEQ010000307.1:0-4615 GCA_041584075.1 Hydrogenophaga sp. | reverse complement strand
TCGGCCTCACAGAGCCGGGCCCCCGACTTCCCGATCGTGGGCAATGGCAAGAGCGCCAAGCTGGGCTGGCAGATGCAGGACTACAACGCCGAAGGCGCGGTGGGCGATGCGGGTGCGGCCACCGCCGACAAAGGCGCTCAGTTGGTTGAGGCCGCCGGAAGAGGCCTGGCCGCCCTGCTGGCCGAAATCGACCGTTTGCCGCCCGACACCTTGCAGCAGCGCACCGCGTTCGAGTGATCGGGGGCGTCTGCCCCTGTTGCCTGCGGGACCGTCCGTGACGGAAATCAAGGCGCAAGAATGACCATGTGATCAAACTGGGATTCGCCGATCCACGGGGTCGGCGGCGCAGGTGTGGATGCCACCTCTGCACGGTCTCCATTTTTCACTGAGGACAGCTCTTCATGGCAACGTTTGATCACAGCGGCTTGATGCAGGACATCAACGAAAGTCTGGCGCCTTTTCGCAAGGCACAACCCGAGGCCATGGCCGGATTTGGTGCTTTGGCCAAGGCCGCCATCACCGACGGCGCGCTCAGCGCCAAACAGAAAGAGCTGATCGCTTTGTCCATCGGTGTGACCCAGCGCTGCTCGGGCTGTATCGGTTTCCACATCAAGGCCCTGCATCGCCTGCAGTGCACACGCGCCGAGCTGGAGGAAATGCTGGCCGTGTGCGTTTACATGGGCGGCGGGCCTGCGCTGATGTACGCGGCCGAGGCGATCACGGCCTGGGAAAAGCTCCACCCCCAGGGCTGACCGCGCCAGGCGGCGCCAGCTTTTCGGGAGGCATGGTGGGCTGTGCCTACCGGGTTTGCGCGCGCAGTGTGGTCGCTTGCGTTCCCTGGGGCGTCAGATGGGCTGCCATGGCCGCGTGGTATTCGTGTTCGATGCCGGTCACGATGCTGTGCCAGTCGAGCGTCAGGGCGGTGGCGCGTGCCCGTTCGCCCATGTTCCGCGCGAGGTTGAAGTCTCGGAACCATTGGGAGGCGAGGTTCAAGAACGCCTCGCGCTCGCCGAGCGGTGCGAGCAGGCCGTTGTGCCCGTGCTGAATCAGCTCACCCGCTGCCGCATGGTCGAAGGCGATCACCGGCAGTCCGCTGGCCATGGCTTCGGTGACCACATTGCCAAAGGTTTCGGTCACGCTGGCGAACAGGAACAGGTCTGCGCTGGCGTAAGCGCGGGCCAGCTCGGCGCCATGCAGCGTGCCGACCAGCAGCGCTTCCGGGCAGGCTTGTCGCAGGCGTTCGCGCGCCGGCCCGTCGCCCACGAACACCAGGCGTGTGTCGGGATGGCTGGCCCGCAGCCTGCGCCAGGCGTCGACCACGGCGTCCAGGTTTTTCTCCGGTGCCAGGCGGCCCACGCACAGAGCGACCCGCGTGTGCTCGCCTGCGCCCCACCGGGCTCGCAAGCTGTGATCCCGGTGGACCGGGCTGAAGCGTTGCGCATCGACACCCCGTGCCACCACGCGCAGGCGTTCAAAACCGCTTGCCTCGAGTGCCTGCGCCAGGCGGCGGGTGGGCACCATGGTGCGATCGGTAGCGTTGTGGAAATGCCGCAGCCACCCCTCCATGGGCCCACCCAGCCAGCCCATGCCGTAGTGTTGCGTGTAGGCATGGAAGTTGGTCCGGAAATCGGACACCACCGGCAGGCCCAGCCGTCGCGCTGCCCTCAGGCCAGACCAGCCCAGAGGGCCTTCGGTGACCAGGTGCACCACGTCGGGCCGCTGCGCCCGCCACATACGGGCGAGCAGACCTGTGGCGGGCAAGCCCATGCGCAGCGCCGGGTAGCGCGGCACGGGAACCCCGCGCACCAGCGTTTCCTGCCACCGATCGGTGGCCGGTTCAGCCCTGTCGTTGGCCGACTGGCGAGGCCGGATCAGCTGCAGTCGGTGCTCCCGCTCACGCAGGCCCAGGACGACCCGGCCGAATGTGGAGGCCACCCCGTTGACCTCGGGGGGGTAGGTTTCGGTGACCAGGGCCACCGTCAAGGCGCGTGCAGCGGGGTTGGGTAGGGTCATGCCGCCATGCTGCGTCCCCAGTGCAACGGTTTCATGACAAGCGCCCTTCAGTGAAGCTTCATGTGCCGGTCATCCCGCTGTCACTCACAACGGTCAGGATAACTTGCGCCCGGACCGACCCGAGCGCTGGTCCCCTGTCCATCCGAGGAGATTCTGTGAAGTTGTTCATGCAAGACCTGGCCCGGCAACGCTGGGACGATCATCGCTATTACCACCACAGCCGCATCAACCAGAGCCTGCACCTGATCAGCGCACTGTGTTTCATTGCTGCCTATGGCTTGCTGTGGGTGGACCCGGCCAGCGCAGCATTGCTGGCCTGGGGCGTGTCCATGACCACGCGGCAGTCGGGCCATTTTTTCTTTGAGCCCAGGGGTTACGACACCGTCAATCAGGCCACACACGAACACAAGGAAGACATCAAGGTGGGCTACAACCTGCGCCGCAAGGTGGTGCTGATGGCCGCCTGGGCCTTGATCCCGGTGGTCTTGTGGCTGTCACCCTCGCTGGGCGGACGCATCGTGCCCGCCACCGACTTCCAGGCTTACCTGCACGACCTCGGCATCGCCTGGCTTTGCCTGGGTGTGGCCGGTCTGGTGTTCCGTGTCGGGCAACTCACGGTCCAGCAAAGCCTGGCCACCGGTCTGGTCTGGGCGTTCAAGATCATCACCGACCCGTTCCATGACGTGGCGCTGTACTGGCGCTCGCCCTGGCACTTGCTGCGCGGTGAGTTGATCGATCCCATGGAGCACGCCCGCCGCGGCTGAAGCGCGCGGCGCAGGACATCAACCGCGGTGCAGACGCTGGTGCAGCATTTCTTTCAGCACCCCCCGCCGGATGTCCCGGTTGCTCCGGGTGTCGGTGTGCCACCAGCCGTCGTCCATCATGCGTTGTGCAGCGACCTCGATGCGGTCGCAAACCGCCTCGAAGTCCGCTTCCGTGTAATTCAGGCTGAACACCAGTCGCCCACTGCCCACCCACGACAGGGCGAGCCCCTCGGCGCGCAGGTAGAACTGCAACAGCCAGTTGTACCGGCTGGGCTGTGTGAACGTCGTGGTCCAGATGCTGGAGAGGTTGGCGAAGCGCAGCGGCAGGTTGGCCTGGGTCAGCCGCGCGTTGAGCCGGCTGGCGCGACCGTCCCATGTGGCGTCCAGGTCTCGGTAGAGCGCTTGCACCGCTGGCGTTTCCAGCCGGCGCAGAAACACGTTCATGGCGCCCATCACGGCCGGGTGTGCGTTGAAGGTGCCTCGCGCGAAACAGATGTCTGCGGGCCGGTCTTCCCGGAACCGCTTCATCCAGGCACTGCGCCCGCAGACCACGCCCACGGGGAAGCCGCCACCCAGTGTCTTGCCATAGGTGACCATGTCCGCGCGCACGCCGAAGTAGGCCTGTGCCCCACCGGGTGCGATGCGAAAACCCACGAACACCTCGTCAAAGATCAAGGCGATGCCCCGCTGCGTGCACACCTCCCGCAGACGTTGAAGCCACGCGGTGTAGGTCGCACGGTCAAAGCCGGCCCGGCGGCTGCTGTCGATCAGTGCGCCATCGCCGGGCGCGCCCGCGTTGGGGTGCAGGGCCTGCAACGGATTGACCAGCACACAGGCGATATCGCGACGGCGCGAGAGCACCTTCAGGCTGCGCTCGCTCAGGTCGCTGAGCGTGTAGGTGTGGCCGGGCGGCAGGGGGTTGCCCGGGCCGGGCTGCACGTCCTCCCACCAGCCATGGTAGGCCCCGCAAAACCGCACCAGGCGCTTGCGCCCTGTGTGGTACCGCGCCAGCCGAACGGCCTGCATCACCGCTTCCGTGCCCGACATGTGAAAGGACACCTGGTCCATCCCCGAGATGGCTTGCAGGCGTTGCACGTTGTCGACCACCACCGGGTGGTAGCTGCCCAGCACAGGGCCCAGCTCGCTGACCAGGGCCATGCCTTCGGCCATGCAGGTTTTGTAGAAGTCATGACCCATCACGTTGACGCCATACGAGCCGGTGAGATCGTAGAAGCGCTGGCCGTCGAGATCGGTCAGGGTGACGCCATCCGAACGCTGCACAAAAGCCCCGACGGCGATGTGTTCGCGAAGGTAGGGGCTGAACTGAAACGGCACGCGGTAGACGCCCGTGAACTGCAGGTCGGCGATACCGGCACGGGCTTGCCGGGTGAGGGCCATCGAGCGCCCGTGCCTGTCGTGGAGCTCATCGGCCAGCCTCGAGAAGCCCGCTCGACGTCTCGCTTCGGTTTCTTCAGGGGCGCCGTCGCAATTGAAGAAGCGGTCTTCGTCATAGGCGTAGCCCGGTACCAGCGAAGCCACGCGTTTGGCCATGCGCGAATGCCCGGTCAGCGAGCGGTGCTTCGCCAGCGACAGCTGCAGGCGTTCGTGGGCCTTTGGCAGCAGCAGGGCGGCGGCCGAGGCGAAGGCAAGGGTGGAGAGGCTGAGTATTTCCATGGTGGCGGCAAGAAGATCGTGACCACCACTTGTATGGCTGCCGGGTGACAGAAACATGAAAACTTCAAGAACTCTGGACGACAACGCCAAGGGGCAAGCCCGCATGGGCGCTGCCGGCTGGCGCGAACGTTTGCTGCTGCAGGAGGACCTCAACTTCCTGCTGA
>JBFHEQ010000306.1:0-4616 GCA_041584075.1 Hydrogenophaga sp. | reverse complement strand
CGTGCAACAGGCGGTGCCGGTGCTGGCGGACGATGGGGTGACCCTCGTGCTGTCGGGTGATGTGCCATTGACGCGTGCCGAAACGCTGCAATCCTTGCTTGATATGTGTGGTGGCCAGCATCTGGCGCTGCTGACGTTGACCATGGCCGATCCCGCCGGTTACGGCCGCATCGTGCGTGGAGCCGATGGCTCGGTGCAAGCCATCGTCGAACAGAAAGACGCCAGCCCTGAGCAGCAGGCCATCCAGGAAATCTACAGCGGCATCATGGCCGTACCGACCCGGCTGTTGCGCCAGTGGCTGGGACGGCTGGACAACCAGAATGCCCAGGGCGAGTATTACCTGACCGATGTGGTGAAGTTTGCCGTTGGCGATGGTCAGAAAGTGCAAGCTCACCGCATCACCGATGCAGTGCAGGTGGCCGGCGTGAACAGCCCCGTTCAACTCGCCGAACTGGAGCGCGCCTACCAGCGCCGCCTCGCCGACGACTTCATGGAACAGGGCGTTCGCCTGGCCGATCCGGCCCGCTTCGATGTGCGCGGTGAGCTGGTCTGCGGGCGCGATGTGGAGATCGATGTGAACGCTGTGTTCAGCGGGCGGGTGGTCCTGGGCGATGGGGTTCGCGTCGGCGCACATTGTGTGATCGCCAACGCCGACATCGCGGCGGGTGCCGTGATCCATCCGTTCACCCACATCGACGGCGAGAAGCTGGGTGTCCGCGTGGGCGAAGGTTCATTGATCGGCCCATTCGCCCGCTTGCGACCTGGCGCCGAGCTGGGCGCCGAGGTGCATATCGGCAATTTTGTCGAGGTGAAGAACGCCTCTTTGGCGGCGGGCGCCAAGGCCAATCACCTGGCCTACCTGGGCGATGCCACCGTGGGAGAGCGGGTCAACTACGGCGCGGGCAGCATCACGGCCAACTACGACGGTGCCAACAAGCACCGCACGGTCATCGAAGCCGACGTGCACGTGGGCAGCAACTGTGTGCTGGTGGCACCGGTCACCATCGGTGCGGGTGGCACGGTGGGCGCAGGTTCGGTCATCAACAAAAACACCGCACCCGGCAGTCTGGCGGTTGCGCGTGGCAAGCAGGTAACCCTGCCCAACTGGCAGCGACCGGCCAAGAAAAAGCCCTGAACCATTTGGTCAGGGCTTGCGGGGCGTGAGCCGGCTGTTCGGGCGGGATTACGCCCGGGCTCTTGCCGTGGAGGGGCGCTGGCGCGACATGCGTTCCGCTTCCTCTTCTTCCGACAGTCCCATCAGGCCGCTGAAACCCATCACCTCGGATTCGCGGAACCCGGTCGGTGGAGACAGTTGGTCAAACTCTGAAAACTTGGATTCCAGCTGTTGACGCACGCTTTCTTGCACCTGTTCTTCGGAGCTGCTTCGGGGTTTGGGTTGGGGTAGAACGGCGAGGTCGAGTTGTTTGCGGAACTCATCGGGCGAAGGCATGCGGTGGATGCCGTTCTTCAGGAAGAGAAAGCGCACACCAGCGGTCTTGAGCACACGGTTCTTGAGTTTCACCTGATGGCTTTTGGCTTTGGCATTGCTGAGGTGGAACTGCTCGATGTCAAACGCAAACATCGGCCGGCCGTCTTCGCCGCACACGACGTAGTCGACCAGCTGTTCCAGGCGCTTCTGAGCGCGGCCTCGGTCGCTGGCACGCCGGATGGACAACATGTTTTTCAGTTTCACCTGGGGCAGCACCACCTGGCCCGGGAAGGTGTCGTGCAGGTAGTCGAGCATGCTGACCTGCTCGGGCGTCAAGATACGCTCAGGGGTGTAGCGGTCATCGCGCCCGGACGACGTATCGTTGTACCGCCGGTAGGCCCAGACGCCGGCGGCGACCAGTGCCAGGACCGCAACGGCGATCAAGACGGGAATGAGGTAGGAAGACATGCTCGCGCTCCGGATGTGACAAACGTGACAAAACTATAGATGTGGGCGACACATTCTAGGATGAAAGTATTCAGAATGCCTAGTGTGCTACGGTTTGTTACGGTCGCTTCGCATTTATCGTGTCAGTTTGATGCCGGGGTCAAATTTCGCACGTTTGACGCTGAAAAATGCCTTGACGTTGCGCACGTTGGCATCGCTGGTGAACAGGCGCTGGGTCAGTGCCAGGTGGCCGGGCATGTCGGGGTTGTGCACGACCAAGACAAAGTCGGGTCCCGGGCTCACCCGGTAGCACTGTTGCACGGCCGGATCGGCGATCGCGCGCGATTCGAAGGCTTGCAGGTGTTCGTCGCCCTGCCTCTCCAGGGTGATCTCGACGAGGGCGGTGAGCCCGTGCCCCAGTGCTGGAGCCAGGCGGTCGGGGTGGAGGACGGCGATTTGTCGCTCGATCACGCCCTCGTCGCGCAAGCGCTTGATGCGCCGCAATGCGGTCGGCGGGGAAATGTGCGCGCGCTCGGCCAGGGACTGGTTGCTCTGCGAAGCGTCGCTCTGCAACAATTCCAGCAGCCGGAAGTCGGTTTCATCAAGGGATATATCTTTCATGATGATCAATTCTATGAAATATTATTCGATTCAAAAACTTGCGTGAAATAAAAAGCCAAAACAGATTGAACATCAATTGATAATTTCTTGTCGCTCTGGATACAGTGGAGCCTTGTTTCAATCACAAGGCAAAACATCATGTGTGGCATCGTGGCAGGGGTTTCTGGGCGCGACATCGTTCCCGTCTTGGTTCAGGGTCTGCAACGTCTGGAATACCGTGGCTACGACTCCTGTGGCGTCGCGGTGCACGCCAGTGGTCTCAAGCGCGCCCGCAGCACTTCGCGTGTGGCCGAGCTGGCGCTACAGGTGCAGGCCGAGCAGATCGCCAGCGGCACGGCCATTGCCCACACCCGCTGGGCCACCCATGGAGCCCCGGCGGTTCACAATGCCCACCCCCACTTCAGCCACGGCGTCACGCCCGATGGTGCAGGGCATGTGGCGCTGGTGCACAACGGCATCATTGAAAATCACGACGAGCTGCGCGCCGAGCTGCAGGCCAAGGGCTACGTATTCGAGAGCCAGACCGACACCGAAGTCATCGCCCACCTGATCGACTCGCTGTACGAAGGCGACATCTTTGCCGCCTTGCAAGCGGCTGTGGTGCAGTTGCACGGTGCGTTTGCTTTGGCTGTGTTTCACAAAGACGAGCCCCACCGTGTGGTCGGCGCCCGTGCGGGTTCTCCGCTGATTCTGGGCGTCGGGTCGGTGGATGGGGTGGCTGGCTCCGAACACTTTATCGCCAGCGATGCGATGGCGCTGGCTGGGGTGACCGATCAGATCGTCTACCTGGAAGAGGGCGATCTGGTGGACTTGCAGCTGGGCCGTTATTGGGTGACCAATGCACAAGGCCGGGCCTTTGAGGCGTCCGAGCGTCCGGTGAAAACCGTGCTGGCCCACAGTGGCGCGGCCGAGCTGGGCCCGTACCGCCACTACATGCAAAAAGAGATCTTCGAGCAGCCTCGCGCCATTGGCGACACACTGGAAGGTGTCGGGGCGATCACACCTGAACTATTTGGCGACGGCGCCTACGGCGTGTTCAAGGACATCGACAACGTCTTGATCCTGGCCTGCGGTACCAGCTACTACAGCGGCTGCACCGCCAAGTACTGGCTGGAGTCCATCGCGCGCATCCCCACCCAGGTGGAGGTGGCCAGCGAATACCGCTACCGCACCAGCGTGCCCAATCCGCGCACGCTGATCGTCACCATCACCCAAAGCGGTGAAACCGCAGACACCCTGGCCGCGCTGCGCCATGCGCAAAGCCTGGGACACAAACACACACTCACGATCTGCAATGTGTCCACCAGTGCCATGGTGCGCGAATGCAAGCTGGCTTACATCACGCGGGCAGGCGTTGAAATTGGAGTCGCCTCAACCAAAGCCTTCACCACCCAGCTGGCCGGTCTGTTTCTGCTCACCCTGGCCTTGGCGCAGGTGCGCGGCTTGTTGACCGAAGAACAGGAAGCCGATCACCTCAAGGCCATGCGCCACCTGCCCGTGGCGTTGCAGGCGGTACTCGCGCTGGAACCACAGATCATCAACTGGTCAGAAGACTTCGCCCGGATGGATAACGCGCTGTTCCTGGGCCGTGGACTGCACTACCCGATCGCACTGGAAGGCGCTCTGAAGCTCAAGGAAATCAGCTACATCCATGCCGAGGCCTACCCCGCAGGCGAGTTGAAGCATGGGCCATTGGCGCTGGTGACGAGCGCGATGCCGGTGGTCACTGTGGCACCCAACGACACGCTGCTGGAAAAGCTCAAGAGCAACATGCAGGAAGTGCGCGCGCGCGGCGGTGTCTTGTATGTCCTGGCGGATGGCGACACGCGCATCAAGAGTGCCGAGGGCATGCACGTCATCCGCATGCCCGAGCACTACGGCGCACTGAGCCCGATCTTGCATGTGGTGCCGCTGCAGTTGCTGGCGTATCACACGGCCCTGGCCAAGGGAACGGACGTTGACAAGCCTCGCAACCTGGCCAAGAGCGTCACTGTGGAGTGAAGGTGTTCCCGTCGTGCTCGTTTTTGTGCGCGGGAAATAAAGTTGTTGACTGAAAACAATGCCGCTTACTGGGAAACAAAGTCGGCAACTGGTTTTGGTATTCAAGGAAACAGAGTTG
>JBFHEQ010000305.1:0-4643 GCA_041584075.1 Hydrogenophaga sp. | reverse complement strand
GGGCTCAGCTGCAGCTGACGCTGCCGCAACCCGACATGGAGGCCGGGCGCACCTTGGCCGGGTCGGCCAGGGTTTCGGTGCGGGAATCGAAGCCGACGTTCTTCAGGTGTTGGGCCAGGCCAGCGTCCATGCTGGCGGCGTGTTGCGGAAACCATTCCACCAGGGCCTCGGCCAGGCGGGTGATGATTTCCGGGTCGTCGTTTTCATAGTGGGGGATGACCGCCCGCATGGTTTCCAGAATGGTTTCGTGGTGCGAAGCGTGGCAGTTGCCGGGCTCAAACCCGGTGGCCAGCATCCAGCGCTCTTCCTGGGCGAAATGGTCGATCGTGTGCTCGAGAAACTCGCGGTACAGCGGCAGTTGCTGGTCTTGCGGCGTGGCCAGCAGCTGGTTGAGCTGGGTCACGAACTCGGCGTGGGTATCGTCCATGCGGGCGTCGCCCGTGTGGAGGTTGGGAGCCCACTGCAGGCCGGGGCTGGAGGGCTGGGGGGTAGATGTGGGGGCAACGGTTTCCATGCGGCTACTGTAGTGCTTGTGCAGGCGGCCGGGTTTGACCGGGGTCAAAGGCCTGCGGCAGTCCGGGGGGCGAGGCTTCAGGCGAGGCCAGACGACGCGTCTATCATGCGGTTTCCAACGGCCTTGCTCCGGGCGCTGCTGGCCGGAGTCAGCCACCAGGACCCACGCGCGAGCGCACAACAACACAATCGAGGATTTATGAAGCAACAGATCAAGCGGCTGTCACCGCATCAAAACGGCAAGGTGTTTGGCGTCATCTTTGCGGTGGCGTCGCTGCTGTTTGTCATCCCGATGGCGCTGACCTTCAGCGCCATGCCCGGTGCCAACACCGGGATGCCGGGCTGGCTGTTGCTGGCATTTCCCGTCATCTATCTGGTGATGGGTTACCTCAGTGTGGCCATTGGCTGTCTGGTCTACAACGTCGCGTTTGCGTTCCTCGGGGGGATCGAATTCGAAACCGTCGAGGTGCACGACTGAACAGGCGCCGGAGGCCGGGCCCTGTTCAGGCAGCCCTGCCAGGGCCACCCAGCATCTGATCAACGGCTTCTTGCACCTCAGCCGAAGCCAGGGCAGCGGGCAGCTGACGCAACATCGGGTTGCGCAGGTGCTGGTTGAGGTAGAAGGTGTCGGATCCCACGTCCAGGAAGGGATCGTAGCCCTGGAGCGTGGTGATCTGGCCGGTGGCCAGGCGCTCACCGAGGCGGGCACACAGGTAGCACAAGGCGAGACGGGGAGATTCGGCTGTGGGGTCGGCGCTGGGCGGTGTGACCAGCACGCGGTCGATGGCGCGCACCTGGCTCACCAGCGCTTCGGGCAGGCCCCAGGCGCCCATCAGCAAACCACCCACTTCTCCGGCGCTGAGGGTCATGGATTCTTGCTCGCGGCGGGCACGGTCCAGGCGGCCCAGATCCAGCCAGTCGTCCAGGGCCTTGGGGGGCAACAGCGAGGCGGCCGACAGGTGGCCGACAAAGCCCAGCACGACCTGCGTCGACAGGGCACCCTGATCGGGCAGGTTGAGGGCTTTGCTGAGGCGAACGCACAGTTCGCTGGCGATGGCGCTCGCACGCCAGATGCCGTCAAAGGCGCGTTGGGAAGTGGCCAGACGGGGCTTGAAGGCCTCGGCCAGCATGTATTGCAGGCAGATGTTGCGCACCGTGTTCATGCCCAGAAAAGTCACGGCGTGGCCGATACCGGTCACGGGCTTGTGCAGGCCGTAAAACGGGGCGTTCACGGTGGACAGGACTTTGGCGGCGATGATGGGTTCGCCCATCACCAGCTCGCTCAGCTCGGCCGAGCCGGCACGGGCCACGAACTCGGGCGACAGCAGCTTTTGAAGCGAATGCGGTGGACGAGGAATGCCTTTGATGGCCGTCAGCAGGGTGTCGCGCTGTTCGGCGGCCAGGTCTTGAACCTTGAGCCACTCAAAGGCCGCGAGCGCGGGTGGCGGGACGGCGACAGGGGCCTCGGGTTCCGCCGATGCAGCAGGGGCACCGACCGGCACAGGCTGGGCAGCGGCCGAGCGCTCGACCGCCTTGCGTTGCGCAGGCGCGGCCGCCTTGGGTGCCGCCTGGGTGCGTGAGCTGTTGCGGCTGATGGCCCATCCAGCCAGGGCAATGGCCAATACCCCGGCAATTGAAATCATCATGACAGACACGGCAAGCACTCCATTCAAAGGTGATGACCCGGGAATTCCGTGGTCTTTGTTTCACTTCTGAATCGGCTTTTTCGGGCCTGTCTTGAGCGCTTTCTGACGTGCGGTTGAAAGGTCTGTGGAGGGACTTTGACGGGACTTTGAAGGGGCTTTGAAGCGCGTCTGCTCCCCGAAAACCCCGTCAGTAAGCACTCACCCCAGGCGCTTGCGGTGGCGGGCGATCTGGATCAACACCTGGGCGGGCGCTGTGCCGCCCACGGTGTTGCGGGCGTTGAGGCTGCCGCGCAGGCTCAGGCACTCGTAAACGTCTTTTTCGATCGAGGCGTTGAAGCCCTGCAACACCGCCAGCGGCAGCTCGGACAGGTCGCAGTTGTGGCTGGTCGCGGCCTTGACGGCGTGGGCCACGGTTTCGTGAGCATCGCGGAAAGGCAGGCCTTTCTTCACCAGGTAGTCGGCCAGGTCGGTGGCGGTGGCGTAGCCTTTTTTGGCTGCGTCTTCCATGGCCTGGGCGTTGACGGTGATGCCGCCTTCCTTGGCGCCCGTGGCCGGGTTCACCTGGCCGCCGACCATCTCGCTGAAGATGCGCAGCGTGTCCTTGAGCGTGTCCACGGTGTCAAACAGGGGCTCTTTGTCTTCCTGGTTGTCCTTGTTGTAGGCCAGCGGCTGGCCTTTCATCAGGGTGATCAGCGCCATCAGGTGGCCGACCACACGGCCGGTCTTGCCGCGGGCCAGTTCGGGCACGTCGGGGTTTTTCTTCTGCGGCATGATGGAACTGCCGGTGGTGAAGCGGTCGGCGATCTTCACGAAGCCGAAGTTCTGGCTCATCCACAGGATCAGCTCTTCGCTCAGGCGGCTGATGTGCACCATGCACAGGCTGGCGGCGGCGGTGAATTCGATGGCGAAGTCGCGGTCGCTCACGCCGTCCAGGCTGTTCTGGCTCACCTGCGGCTCGCCGTGGGCATCGACCATGCCCAGGGTGCGGGCCACGCGCTCGCGGTCCAGCGGGTAGGTGGTGCCGGCCAGGGCGGCGCTGCCCAGGGGCAGGCGGTTGGTGCGGCGGCGCACATCGTCCATGCGCTCGACGTCGCGGGCAAACATTTCCACATAGGCCAGCAGGTGGTGGGCGAAGCTCACGGGCTGGGCCACCTGCAGGTGGGTGAAGCCGGGCAGGATCACTTCCACGTTTTTCTCGGCCACGTCGACCAGCGCGATCTGCAGCTCGCCCAGCAGGCTGGTGATGAGGTCGATTTCGCTGCGCAGCCACAGGCGCACGTCGGTGGCGACCTGGTCGTTGCGCGAGCGCCCGGTGTGCAGGCGCTTGCCGGCATCGCCCGCCAGCTGGGTGAGGCGCGCTTCGATGTTGAGGTGCACGTCTTCCAGGTCGAGCTGCCACTCGAAAGTGCCGGCTTCAATCTCGCTGCTGACCTGGGCCAGGCCGCGCTCGATGGCGGCGCGGTCGTCGGCGGAGATGATGCCCTGGGCGGCCAGCATCTCGGCATGGGCCAGGCTGCCGGTCACATCGGCCTGCCACAGGCGCTTGTCAAAGAACACGCTGGCGGTGTAGCGCTTGACCAGCTCGCTCATGGGCTCCGAGAAGAGGGCAGACCAGGCTTCGGATTTTTTGTCGAGTTGGTTGGATGACATGTGGTGAGCCAGAGGCTGGGTAAGGGGTTGGAGAGGGCGCCGCCGACCGGTACCAAGTGCGTCGGCTGGCGTGCTGGCAGGGTATTTCGGACCGACTGACGGGCCCGTGCCCGTGGCGCAAGACAGGTGCTGTCGATATAGTGCGAGCCATGCAAGACTCCCGAATTTTATCGAGCTTCCAGGACCTGGCGCCGGGATCGGGCAAGCGCCCCCTCCAAAACATGCCCGATCCGGGCGGTGGGCGCGGGCAGGTGTTTGACACTTGCCAGGTGGGGGTGGTTCTGCGGGCGGTGTTGTTTGTCGAATCGATTGTGTGGGTGGTTGCCCTGTTTGGTGCCTACGATCTGTGGTCGTGGATGGGGCAGATGGCCATGCTCACGGGTGCGGCCCTGCCCGCCGTGCTGGCATGGCTGCTGGCGGTGTGCGCGGTCAAGCGCTGGCTGGCTCGCATGCCCATGGGCTGGCAATGGACTGCGGGTGTTTCGCTGGGCGCCCTGGCCGCCCTGTATGGCTGCGGCATGCTGGCCTGGGGCGGGTTGATCGCGCCGGTGCCCTGGGTGGCCAGTGCCGCGTCGGGCGCTTTGGTGGCGGCGGTGATGATCGGTGGGCTGATCTGGCGTGCGCGGGCCCGCACGCCCGCGGGCACCACGGCGCGACTGGCGGAATTGCAGGCGCGCATCCGGCCCCATTTCTTGTTCAACACCCTCAACAGCGCCATCGCGCTGGTGCGGGCCGAGCCGGCCCGGGCCGAGAGCTTGCTGGAAGACCTGAGCGAGCTGTTTCGCCATGCCCTGGCCGAATCGAACGAGGCGGTGCCCCTGCGCCAGGAGATGG
>JBFHEQ010000304.1:0-4651 GCA_041584075.1 Hydrogenophaga sp. | reverse complement strand
CTCTGCAGGCTTTTGTTCTGCCAGCACACCGTTGAAGACCTGCTCGAGAGCCCACGCTCCCTCTCCAAACTCGGTGAGCCCGACCATGCGGGAACTGCCCTTGAGCGTGTGGAAGGCGCGCCGCAAGGTGGTGAGCTGCTCCAGATCGCGGGCATCGTCCGCCAGCAATGTGACGGCCTCGAGACCGGTGCCCACCACTTCGCGCGCTTCTTCCAGGAAAATGTCCAGCAGATCATCTTCGTCGTCATCTGCGCCAATGGGCTCGGATGTCGCTGGCGCTTCGGCCTTGGGCCCCGACGACTCGGACAAGCCCACCAGCGCCTGAGCGCCAGCCTCCGGGTCTTCGTTCACCACGGCTTGCGCGGCATCCCGGGCAGCTTTGGCCACACCGGTCTGTTCTGCGAGCGCAGCCTTGTCGGCCAGGCTGCCCAGCTGTTCGGTCAGGTTGGCCAGGTCCACGGGCCCCTGGGCGTCGGCCACCACCTGTTCGACACCAGCACTGATCGCCCGTGCTTCTTCTGTCAACGTCGGTGGCATGATGTGGGCGGTGCGACCCATGAGAGGGCGCAACTCGCCCGACTCTTCGTCAAAAACAAACAGTTTCTTTGCCAGAGCTGGCTGGTAGTTGAGCATGTCCACCAGGAAGCTCAGCGCACTCAGGTTGTTGCCCAAGGCCTGGAAGGTGCCTGCCTCGCGGGCCATGGCCTCATCCACTTCCGTATCAAGAATCTCGTCAACGGCTTGTCGCATGCGATTGACCGTCTGCACCGCCTGGTCCAGACCCAATACGGACAACACACCCCGCATCTGGCCCAACTGGGCGGCCGCCACGTGCAGGCAGGCTTTTTCACGCGGCATGCGGAAAAACTGGTCCAGTGACTTCTCGGCTTCTCCCATGGAAACCTTGAGCTCACCGACCACGCTGCCCATGGTCTGGCGGTCACTCACCCGGCGGTACAACTGCTCCATCCAGGGATCAAGTGGCTCGGCCTGAGCGCCTTGTATCACACCATCCAGGCGCTTGGCCAAAGCCTGCGTGCGCTGAATGAACCCCGGATCATTCGGGTCGAAGTCCTCGAAAGCAGCCTCCAGGTACAGGGTGGTCGTGGCCACCTCCATGGCCAGCTCGGGGCGCACCGTGCCGCTGCGTTCACGCGTTGCCTGCTCCACGGCTTTCACCAGGGCTTGCGCCAAAGCGGTGCTCGCTGGATGCAATTTGATCAGCGAGTCGGCGATCAGGCCAAACTGGTCCACCACCTGGCGAATGCGATTGACATCCCCTCCCGTGAAGAGCGACCAGGACTCTTTCGCAGAACCGATGCGTTTGCGCGCCTGGGCCAGCACCGAGGGATCAAATCGACCCAGGGTCACCACAGAATAAGCCTGCGGCCGCATGTGGCTCAGTCCAAACGCCTGGCGCACCGAAGTGACCAGCGGTGCTGTCGCGGGGCTCTCCATCGAAGCCTGAGAACAGAAGAACAGAAGGTCGCGCATGAGGGTCTCGGACACCTCGGCATCGCCTTTTGCCTTGGCCACGCCTGCGAACTGGAGCAGGATGCGCGACGCTGCTCGCTTCACGAACACATCGTTGGGCAATCGTTGCTGGTTGATCGCCTCAAAAAAACCTGCCGCCACATGCCAGAAACTGCGCACACGGGGTTGCTCGGCTCCAGCCGACAATCCCGCACACAGGCGGGCGAGCTGCTGCGACGACGCCGGGCTGTCCGTCTTGACCAGCAACAGCACCAGCTTGTCCAGCAAAGCCCGCAATTTGGGCTCAGGCTGCATGGGCTTGGCTGCTTCGGGCGCCTCCATGTCTTGCCGGTTGTTCTCAAACACCCAGAGGTCCGCCGGATGCACACGTTCGGCGCCGGCCAGGGTCTGCACATCGCGGTATTGGGGGAACAAGGCCAGTGGCTGGACCAGCTTGTTGTTGAGCACCGCCTGGAGGTATTCGATCAGCGCGAACCCCGCCCGCTCCACCGTCTGCGCAGCCTCATCGGTGCAAGTCTGTGGCCGCTGGACAAACCGCTGGACGGCGGCTTCCATGGACCGAAGCACCTGTGCAGGAGCTGCCAGCCCCACCATTTCCAACGCCCCGACCGCCTGATGAAGTTGCTGGCGGGCCAAACGCAAGGTGGCCGGATCGGCGGCTTCGAGGTCATTCTGGCGCGACTGCTCCGACTCCCTGACAAACCGCTTGATCGCCTTGTTGGCCGCTTCAAGCGATTTGCGCAGTTCATCAAAGACCCATGCGAGTGGACCGAGATCGGCCAGCGGCGTATCCGCAGGCAAACGTTCGTTGGTGGAATCGAGCATGTCTGTGGAAAGTTGGGAGCCGGACCGGGGTCAGGCGATCTTGAAACGCGATACCGATTGGCGCAGCTCTTCGGCCATGGCTGAGAGTTCACGCACCTGTTGCGCGGTCGAGCGGGTGCCTTCACCCGTTTGCTCGGTCACGGCAAAAATGTGCTGGATGTTGCCGGCCACCTCGTTGGCCGAATCGGCCTCCCGGGAAGCGGCATCCGAAATCTGCTCAATCAGCTCGGCCAGTCGGCGCGACACCTGGTCAATCTCGGACAGGGCGGTACCCGCATTGTCGGACAACCGCGCCCCCTCAACCACGCCCTGGGTGGAGCGCTCCATGGCGCCCACCGCGTCCTGGGTGTCGGTCTGAATGGTTTTCACCAGTGCAGCAATCTGGCGCGTCGCGTCGGCTGACCGCTCAGCCAGCCGCTGCACCTCTTCGGCCACCACCGAGAAGCCTCGGCCGGCTTCACCGGCGGAGGCGGCCTGAATGGCAGCGTTCAGCGCCAGCACGTTGGTTTGTTCGGTAATGTCGGAAATCAGTTCGGTGATTTCACCAATCTCCTGGGACGACTCACCCAGCCGCTTGATCCGCTTGGAGGTTTCCTGAATCTGATCCCGGATGGTGTTCATACCGCCAATGGCGTTTTGCACGGCTTGCAGGCCCGACTCGGCAGCTTGCAGCGAAACACGGGCAACCGTTGCCGACTCCTGTGCCTGACCCGACACCTGGTTGATGCGCTGGGCCATGTCCACCACCGACTGACCGGTCTCACGGATCTCTCGCAGTTGTTCGTTGGACGCCGCCAGCAGTTCGGTCGAGGTGCTCTCCACCGCCGATGTGGTTTGCGCCACGCGTGTGGCCGTGGCCTGGACGTTGCCGACCAAGGAGCGCAACTCCTCCACCGTGTAGTTCACCGAGTCGGCGATGGCGCCCGTGATGTCCTCGGTCACGGTCGCTTCCTGCGTCAGATCACCTTCGGCCACCGTCTGCAGTTCGTTCATCAAGCGCAAAATGGCCGCCTGGTTGGCGTCGTTCACCCGCTTGGCATCCTGTTCCTGGGATTCGGCAGCGTGGCGCTGCCCTTCGGCCAGCATTTCGCGCTGACGGCTCTCCTGCAGCTGCACATAAGCCAGACCGCCACCACTGAGCAAGGCCAGCACTGCCGAGACAATCAGCGCCACCAACTCCCCGCCACCCAGGCCAGACCGCGAAGAGAGGTCCGATTGCAGTTGCTGCAAAGCCAGGCGCAGAGGTTCGCTGCCGGTCACGATGGCTGCCTGAGCCTCGCGGGCGGAAGCCAGACCCTGCAAGTTGCCCAGAATGGCACCCGCTTCCGTGCGGGTTTTTTCATAGAGCGCCTGCAAAGCTTCCAGCCGCTCCCGAATCTGGGGATCGTTGGAGGCCCGCAAACGCAGCTCTTCGCTGCCCTTGAGCAGGCCATCGGAGATTTCCTTGAAGGTGTTCAAGTCCTTGCCCAGCAAAAAAACGGCCTCAGGACTCACACCTTCCAGCGTCAGGAACTCGTTGGCAGACTTACCGATGCGCTGCGTCAACATCACCAACTGGCCCGACGCCGAAATTTCGGTTGGAGGCGCATTGGCTTCCAGCTTCAGCGAAGAAATCGTCTCCGCAATTTCAAGCAAGTCCGACGACTGGCGGTTGATCAGGCGCAGCGAGTCGCCCACCTGCGTCAGGATCTTTTCCTGGTTCAGCACCACCTCGGCGTTCTTGGTGGCTGATTCCACACCCGGTTTGAGGGCCTCGAGCTGCGCCTGGTAGGTCGACCCCAGCGCTTCTACCGACATGCTGGCGCTGCCATCAGCAAAAGCCTTGAGACTGCTGCCCAGCACTTCGGAACTGTCACGCACTTCGGCAAACGCTGAAGGCGTCCCCACCAGGGCTTGTGACACGCTTTTGGCAAGGCGCTGCGACTGCATCAGAGCCTGACCACTGGTCGCCACCTGCTGACTCTGCTTCTCGGCCTGACTCAGCACGTAATAGCCAACAATCACCAGAACGACCACGAACACGGCCAGCAGCGCAGTCAGGGTCCGGCGGTGATCTTCGGGTGCTTTGGTCCCCAACAGTGGAACGGTCACCTGGCCCGGTGCCGCCTGCACCTCGGGAGACCCGTCCGTCGCCATGCGGCTGTCCTGAAAATCGGCGCTGTCCACTTGAGGCGCCAGTCGTTCGACCGCCATCTCTGCGAGCTCTTTGTCAGACACCTCGTCCAGACCGCGATCATCTGCGCCCTGCTTAGCAAATACGCCCTGGAACCGATCAAGCATGGCCATGGAAAACCTTCCTACTGATTAACAAGTGCAAGTGCAGGGACGCATG
>JBFHEQ010000303.1:0-4657 GCA_041584075.1 Hydrogenophaga sp. | reverse complement strand
TCGAACAGCGCATGGGCGTGACCTTGTTTGAGCGCGTGGGCAAGACCATGGCGCTCACCGCCACCGGGCTCGATCTGCTGGAGCATGCCCGCGCCATGGGCGCCGCCGCCGATGCCCTGTGCCTGGCCGCCACCGGGCGCTCCGAAGCCCTGGACGGCGTGGTCTCGGTTTCGGCGAGCGATGCCGTGGCTGCCTATCTGCTGCCCCCGCTGTTGCAGCAGCTGCGCGAGCAGGAGCCGGGCATTGCGATCGAAGTGATCGCGTCCAACGCGCTCAGCGACCTGCTGCGCCGCGAGGCCGACATTGCCGTGCGCCATGTCAAGCCTGAGCAACCCGAGCTGATCGCGCGGCGGATCCGCGAGGCCGCCGCGAACTTCTATGCGTCTGAGCGCTGGATCAAAGTCCACGGCCATCCCCGCACCGCCGAAGAAGCCGCCCATCTGCCCTTCGTCGGTTCCGACCGCTCAGGCCAGTTTCTGGCCTACCTTCGCCAACATGGCTTGCCCCTCACTGAAGCGAACTTCAGCTGCTACGCCGACCACACCGTGGCCCATTGGGCCCTCGTGCGCCAGGGCATGGGCATCGGCGCGATGATGGAAGAGATCGCGCACCAGACGCCGGGCATCGTGCGCGTGCTCAACGAGGTGCCGCCCGTGCAATTCCCGATCTGGCTGGTCACCCACCGCGAACTGCGCACCTCGCGGCGCATCCGGGTGGTGTTCGAGGCGCTGGCGCAGGGGTTGGTTTGAGGCCGGGATTGCCTGGAACGGAGCGCTGACAGGCTTCAATCTGATAGTGATAGCAAAGCTCGCGTTGCGTGGACCTTCGGCATATTGGCGATCTTCGATGGTCGTGCGGCTGCTCCGCAGCACCTGTTCTCGGACTGGGTCGGGAACTGGGCTCACGGTGACTGACACGAAGTACGCAACATCAAAGACTGGTATCGAAGGGGCTTCACCCATCCTGCCTGGCAGGCCGCCGGTACCCTTTCACATCGCGGCCAAATGCCGGGCGCTCAAAGGATTGAACGCACACTGTCGGCCCTGAACGGGCATCGTGCAAAGCCTCGCAAAACGGCCATTTTGGTTGCATGATTCAGCAGCCATCGCCTGGTCGAAAGTGCTTGCCCGGGTAGACTGGCGAGCAGCTTATCAACCAGGCCCCGGCTGCAATTCGCGCCTTGCGCACGGCCTTTTTTGATCCGCAAGGCATTCTGGAAAAACAGTGTTAACAGGCCCATAGTCTATGCACCCAATTCAATGTCAATGTGGCGCCATTCGTGGTCAACTCGAAGGCAAAGGAACCCACAATCGACTGATTTGCTACTGCACAGATTGCCGTGCATTCGCGCGCTTTCTTGGCAAGGCCCCCGATGTATTGGACGAGCAAGGCGGGACCGAGCTGCTTCAGGTTGAGCAATCGCGTCTGCGCTTCCTTCAGGGCGAGGATCGGCTGTCAGCCATTCGCCTGAGCGACAAAGGCATGCTTCGTTGGTATGCCTCGTGCTGCGGAACACCCCTGGGCAACACCATGGTCGACCCCAGAATGGCGTTCATTGGTCTGGTCCACACCTGTCTCCATCAGGGCCAGCTGAACGAAGATTTCGGAACCAGGGTGGCGGTTGTGAACGTGGACACGGCGC
The DNA here is from genome assembly GCA_041584075.1 of Hydrogenophaga sp. Taxonomy (GTDB): domain Bacteria; phylum Pseudomonadota; class Gammaproteobacteria; order Burkholderiales; family Burkholderiaceae_C; genus Hydrogenophaga. Next base: position 3,015 of record JBFHEQ010000303.1, on the reverse strand, counting down.
TGGGCAGCCCGAAGCCGAAGCAGCGTGGACTTCTGGGCGTTGTCGTCCGCTTCATGTTGATCGTTGCCACAAGTCGCATCAGCGGAGGGTATAAGAAGTCGCCCCTGTTCAATGATTCAGGCCTGCCTCGGGTCGAGCCAAAGATACTTCCCGCTGAGGCGTTGGCGAGCTTGAAAGGTGCCGAATAACCTTCCATCGATCGGAAGGCCAATGGCAACTCGCCACTGGCCGTTCGGCGCCTGCCCCGTGTCAAACGTTGATCGACCACTTTGCCCTTGGCCCACCGACCGACCATGGCCGATACCGGGTTATCCGCAGACCCGTTGGCTGAGGACGGCGAATCGAAGGTCTGGGCATCACACAGTTCTATGCGGGCAGAGCGTGACCAGCGTCACCCACGCGTTTTGGCGCATTGCGATATCGCTCAGTCCGTCGTCGACTTCGATGTCCCGTGTCACCTCCGGGGGAGCGCGATGAAATCGGCCCAGCCGCGGCGCAATGATCTGCCGGGCTGCCATGCCCAGCGTATGGATGCGCAGGGTCGATTTCTGGCTCAGGGCACTTGATCGACGGAGGCACGGTTCCCACGGTCGGGCGGGACGTTACCTGACGGGTTCAGGCAAGCCGCATGACCCGTGGTTGGGCAGACGCTGGCGGGGTTGGAGCTGAATCGAGGCTTTATCGCTGTTCTATCGCCGCCGTCATCCGCCGGCAGGTGACCATACAACCTGCCTTCGATGGCGAAAGTCCGGGTCATAGATCGATGAAGGCGAGCCCGTCCTTCTTCAAGGCGGGTCGCGTTGCGTTCACGGCACCGGGTGCAGATGGCGGGATTCGTCGTCGCTGCGAAACACGATGGGAATGTGGCGCCGGGTCGGCGCTTGCTTCACCAGTTGCACCACCTTGTCGTGGTGGGGCGATTTGCTGCACACGGGGTCGGCTGCGGCGGCGTCGCCGGTGATCATGAAGGCCTGGCAGCGGCAGCCGCCGAAGTCTTTGTGGCGTTCGTCGCAGGTGCGGCAGGGCGCTTTCATCCAGCGGTCGCCCCGGAAGGCGTTGAAGGCGTTGCTCCGTTGCCAGATCTCGGCGATGGGCGTGTCCTTGACGTTGGGCAGCGCCAGGTCGGGCAGGTCGCGCGCATTGTGGCAAGGCATGGCGAGGCCGTCGGGTGCGACGCTGAGGAACACCGAGCCCCAGCCGTTCATGCAGGCCTTGGGCCGGTCTTCGAAGTAGTCGGGCACGACGAACAGGACCCGTGTCTTGGGCCCGGTTTTCCCCTCTTGTTCGGCGCGGAACCGGGTGACCAGGGCCTCTGCTTCTTGCAGCTCTTCGCGCGTGGGCATGAGGTGATCGCGGTTGACCCAGGCCCAGCCGTAGTATTGGGTGTTGGCCAGCTCCAGGTACTCGGCTTCCAGCGCCACGGCCATGTCGATGATCTTGCGCACATGGGGCAGGTTGTGGCGGTGCAGCACGCAGTTCAGCACCATGGGCCAGTCGTGTTCCTTGATCAGCCGTGCCACGCGCTGCTTGAGCTCGAAGGTCTTGGTGTGGCTCAGGAAGTCGTTGAGCTCTTTGGTGGAGTCCTGAAACGAGAGCTGTACGTGGTCGAGTCCCGCGTCTTTCAGCGCTTGCGCCTTGGTGGGGGTGAGGCCCACGCCGGACGTGATGAGGTTGGTGTAGTAGCCCAGCCGGCTTGCTTCTTGCACCAGCTCCACGAGATCGTCACGCAGCAGCGGCTCACCGCCCGAGAAACCCAGCTGCGCTGCGCCCAGCTTGCGCGCCTGCTGCATCACGCTCACCCACTGTTCCGTGGTCATTTCCTCCTGGAGGCGGGCATGCTGCGTGGGGTTGTAGCAAAACACACAGTGCAACGGGCACTTGTAGGTGAGCTCGGCAAGCAGCCAAAGGGGTGGGCCGGCTGCGATGGGTTCAGTCAATCCAGCCACGGCGCTGTCCTTCTTCAAGCAGTGAAATCACCTGCGGCTTCAGGTTCCCGGTTTTGAACGCCGTTTCCAGCTCTTCTACGATCGCCGTCAGGCTGCGCACGCCGTCACAACGCTTCAGGATTTCCGCTGCGCTGTCGTTGAGCTGCACCATGCCCTCGGGGTACAGCAAGACCCAACGGCTCTGCGCCTCTTCAAACTGCAACCGAAACCGGCGCGAAAGTTTGGGGCACTCAGGCAAGGAGGTTGTTTCATTCATGGGTTGATCCGTTTGCAAACCTGTCCGGAGAAGCGGAGCCCCACCCGGCACACGCCACGGAACTGGCTTTGGCAGGCCGTAGGCGTGGTCCCCCCTCAGGGGGAAAGCCGCCAAGCGGCGCAGGGGGGAGCTTGTTCATTGACTGGCTTTCTCGATCGCGTCGAGCATGGACCACAGAATGTCCAGCTTGAACTGCAGGATGTCGAGCGCCCGGTGTTGTTGGGGCAGGGTGGTGAAGTGTTCCAGCGTCACGCGCAGGCCGTGTTCCACATCGCGACTGGCCAGGGGAATGCGGCTGCGGAAGTAGCTCAGGCCTTCCGCCTCGATCCAGGGGTAATGTTTGGGCCAGGTGGCCAGGCGGTCTTTGTGAATCTGTGGCGCGAACATCTCCGTGAGCGACGAGCACACCGCCTCCTGCCAGGGTGCCTTGGCCGCGAAGTTCACATAGGCATCGCAGGCAAAGCGCACCGCAGGCGCCACACCTCGCAGCGACCAGAGCTCTTCGCGCGGAATGCCAGCGGCTTCACCCAGTCGTGTCCAGGCTTCGATGCCGCCGGCAGACGAGCCTTCGAAATCGCCGTGGCCATCGTGGTCCAGGATGCGCTCCATCCACAGGCGCCGGTGGGCGCGGTCGGGCATGTTGGCCAGAATCGCGGCATCTTTTCGCGGGATGCAGATTTGGTAGTAGAAACGGTTGGCGATCCAGCAGCGGATTTCATCGGGCGTGCAGCCCCCCGCGTTCATGCGCACATTGAACGGGTGGTGGATGTGGTAGCTGCGACCCTTGTCGCGCAGTTGTTCTTCGAACGCCTT
>JBFHEQ010000302.1:0-4661 GCA_041584075.1 Hydrogenophaga sp. | reverse complement strand
TCCAGCACCTCGCGGTTGGCGATCAGCAGGGTGAGCAGGGCGCTCAGATCGGCCGTGTGCCATTCGCCGGCCATGTACGACTCGGCCAGCCCGATGTCGCCGGATTTCAGCACGCGCTGGAACATGGCCCAGTCTTTCACCTGCAGGGTGGCGTGCAAGTGGAGGCTGTCCTGGCTGTTGCCCTGCATGACCGCGGTGTGGCCGTCGGGCAGGGTGAGGGTGAGCTGGCCATGTTGCAGGCGTTGCAGCATGTTGAGCACGACGCGTGCAGAGGCGGGTGGGGTGCTGCGGCCAGCGCCGCGGGTCATCGAGGGTGCGGATGTGGTGTTCATGTCAGGAACTGCTTGGGGGCAGGTGGTTGGCGATGAAAAGGCAGGCGTTTGAGGGCGAGGCGCAGGGCCTGCCAGTGGATGCGGGCGACCACGCCGAAGGTCATCAGCGGTGTGCCGAAAAAGGCTTGCCGGCGGTTGCGGCTGGTGAGCGGGGCCAGCTGACCGCCCACGCTGGTTTGCAGCAAGGGGCCGTGTTCGTCGTCGTGGTCCACACGAACCAGGGTGCTGTGAGGTGCTTCGCCGGGTTCGGCGCGGAGCTGGAAACGAAAACGGTACTGGCCTTCGACCGAACAGAACGGCGACACATGAAACACCTTGTCGGCACGCATTTCCGCGCCCAGCTGCAGCTCGGGTCCGCGCAGCAAATAGCAGTGGCGTTCGCCAAACGTGTTGTTCACTTCGGCCAGGATCGCGGCCAGCGAACCATCGGCCCGGTGGGCGTACCAGAAGCTGACCGGGTTGAACACGTATCCGAGCACGCGGGGGAAGGTGTGCAGCCAGACTTCGCCGTCGGCGTCGTCCACGCCGGCCCCGTGAAGCAATTCGTCGAACCAGGCCAGGGCATCGTCGCGGCCATCGCCGTGGTCGCGGTCGTGGAAGCTCATCAGGCCCCGCTGGTTGCGCCGGATCAGGGCTTGTGGTGCCTGGCGCAGCGCGCGCATGGGCAAGAGCCAGAAGTAGGTGGCGTAGTGAAAGCTGTGTTCGGTCGGGCGCAGGCGTTTGTGCCACACGCGGCCGCGCCCGATCAGGGGGCGGGCGGTGGTTGTCATGCGGCCTCCTGCCATGGGGCTTCCTGTTGCCCGGCTTGCAGCAGCTCGCGCGCCACACGCTGGCCCGATTGCAGGCCGTCTTCGTGGAAGCCGTAGCCGGCCCAGGCGCCGCAGAACCAGCTGCTGCGCCGACCTTGCAGTGTCGACAGGCGCCGCTGCGCTTCCAGGGCGGCGGCGTCGAACACCGGGTGGTCGTATTCAAAGGTCTGAATCACGGTCGCCGGGTCGGGTTCACGCAGGGGGTTGAGCGAAACGATCACCGGTTGTTGCCACGGCAGGGGCTGCAGCTGGTTGATCCAGTAGTGCAGGCACACGGCCTGATCGGCGTCGGTGCCGCCGGTTTCGTAGTTCCACGCGGCCCAGGCGGCGCGCTGTTCGGGCAAGAGGCCGGCATCGGTGTGCAGCACCGCGCGGTTGGGCTGGTAGCGGATGGCGCCCAGCACAGCGCGCTCCTGGGGGCGGGCGTCGTTGCCCAGCAGGCGCAGCGTCTGATCGGGGTGGCAGGCAAAAATGACGTGGTCAAAGTGCTCGCTGCCGTGGGCGGTGTGCACCAGATTCCCGGCGGGCATGCGCTCAACCGAGACCACGGGGGTGTTGAGGCGGGCGTCGGTTTGCTGGCCAATGAGCCGGCGCACGTATTCCCGGGACCCGCCTTTGACCGTGTACCACTGGGGTCGTTGTGTGACTTGCAAGAGCCCGTGGTTGTGGCAAAAGCGGATCAGCGAAGCGATGGGGAATGCCAGCATGCGTTCGCGCGGGCACGACCAGATGCAGGCAATCATGGGCAGCAGGTACCAGTCCTGGAAAGCCTGGCTGAACCCGTGTTCGGCCAGAAAGGCTTGGGTGGACAGGTCAGGCGCCAGGCGCCTGTCTTGTGCGGCCATGGCCGTGGCCAGGCGGTTGAAGCGGAGGATGTCGCGCAACATGCGCCAGAAGTCGGCTTTGAGCAGGTTGCGTTTTTGGGCGAACACCGTCGCGAGGCTGGTGCCGCTCCAGGTCAGGCCGTCGTTGCGGGCCTGAACCGAGAACGACATGTCGGAGGGCACCGTGGGCACGCCAAGCTCTGCAAAGAGCTGGATCAGGCCGGGGTAGGTGCGTTCGTTGTAGACGAGAAAGCCGGTGTCCACACCATGGGTCACGCCGTCCAGGGTCACGTCGACGGTGTTGGCGTGACCGCCAAAATGCTGGCCACCTTCATACAGGGTCACCCGGCGAGCACCAGGAGCCTGGCTCAACGTGTGAGCGGCAGACAAGCCGGCGATGCCCGATCCGATGATGGCGATACGTTCCATGTGAGGTCCTGTGGTGGCGGTTGGGTCAGGTCAGATTCTTGGCCTGGTCAGTAGGGGTACGCAGGGCAGACGGTTTTGGATGTGCGCATGTGACATCGGCATTCGCCTGCCCTGACCAGGTGGCTCCTTATTTGGGCATTACCACGGTGTCGATGACGTGGATCACGCCGTTGTCCGCAGCGATATCGGTCGCCGTGACTTTGGCGTTGTCCACCATCACGCCCATGTCCGTTTTGACGGTGAGTGAGCTGCCCTGCACGGTTTTCACCATGCCGGGTTTCACGTCTTTGGCCATCACCTTGCCGGGAACCACGTGGTACGTCAACACGGCGGTGAGTTTGGCTTTGTCCTTCAGCAAAGCGTCCAGATCGGCCTTGGGGATCTTGGCGAAGGCTTCATCGGTGGGGGCGAAGACCGTGAAGGGGCCTGGGCCTTTGAGTGTCTCGACCAAGCCGGCGGCGCCAAGGGCTGTCGCCAGGGTCTTGAACGAACCGGCCGCCACAGCGGTGTCGACGATGTCGGCCGCCTGGGCAGAGAAAGCGGCGAGGGAGAGAGCGGAAACGGCGAGGAACTTTTTCATGATGAACTCCAGTTGAAGATGAGAAAACACAGGGGAAAAAAGCAGGATGGCTTCGGGAAAGGGAAAGGGGGTTACGGCGCCGGCAGGATCACTTTGTCGATCACATGGATCACGCCATTGGTGGTCAGGATGTCGGTGGCAGTGATGTTGGCGGTGCGACTGCGCTGGTCCGTGATCGCCAGGCTGGCGTTGATGGTGAAGGTGTCACCCTGCAGGGTGGTGATGGGCGTGTTCAGCGGAACGTCGGCCTTGAGGACTTGTCCGCTGAGTACGTGGTAGGTCAGCACCTGGGTGAGCAAGGGTTTGTTGGCGAGCAAAGCGTCCTTGGTGATGCCCAGCTCGGTGAGCAGCGCGGCAAAGGCGGTGTTGGTGGGCGCAAACACGGTGAACGGGCCGGGGCCGCTGAGCGTTGCGCCAAGGTCGGCTGCGGTCACGGCTTCAACCAGGATGCTGAACTGGCTGTCAGCCTGGGCGGTCTGCACGATGTTGAGTTCGGGGTCGTCGTGGTCGTTGCCGCCGCCGCAAGCAGCGACGAGGGCGACGAGGGAAACGGCGACCGCTCGTTTGAACCAGTGGATCATGTTGTGCTCCTGAGATCGATGAATGGAAGGTGGTTTGGCGCAGTGCAGAAGGGGTTGAAATCACCAAATCAAACTGCACGGTTCAAAATGTAGACTGATGAGTTCATTAAATCAACTATTCAGTTCAAAACATTACTGCCGAGGTGGTTTTTGAACGTATTCGTCTTTTTGACCCGGGCCGGGGCTAAGATCGCGCCATGGGCAAGATTTCATTCAAAGAACAGGTGGCGCTGGCGCGCGAAGAGGCCATCGTCGAGGCGGTGAACCGTTTGCTGGCCGACAAGGGCTACGACAACATGACCGTGGACGAGGTCGCCGCCGAGGTGGGTATCGCCAAGGCCAGCCTGTACAAACACTTTGGCTCCAAGGAAAAGCTGGCCGCTGCGGCCATGATCCGGGTGCTGGAGCGCGCCCAAGCCTGCCTGGACAACCTCGAAGCGCAGCCCCCGATGCCGCCGCTGGACCGGCTCAAAGCCGTGGTTCGCTGGACCATGGAGGTGCAGCTGGCGGGTGAAATGCCTTCTTTGCCTGCACAGAATTCAGCGCTGCGCGCCGTCTTGCTGGCCAACCGGGAATACCTGGACGTGTTGATGGTCGTGAGCGACCGGCTGGGTGCGTGGATCATTGAAGCCCAGCAAGCCGGCCAGATCCAGGCGGGCTTGCCGCCCGAGCTGGTGCTCTACACGGTGTTCGCGCGTGCCTGCGATCCGGTGCTGGGCATGTTGAAAGCGTCGGGCCAGCACAGCGACGAGCAGATCATCAACTGGCTGGTCTCCACGACCTTCGACGGTCTATCCGGCTGAGCGCCTGTAGCCGGGTGCGTCGAGCCGTTTGCCGCAAGGTGATTTCCCGTCTCTGAACACAACCGCCGTCGGTGTGAGGGAGGCCTGGCGCTAAGCGGCACAAGCTGCCTCAGACAGCCTGACGGCGGGCTCATGTTTGCGCGGGGCCAGCCGATGAATCCACTGTTGGTGCACGCGTTCGTTCAGGGGCAGGAAGAACCGTGTGCGCCGCAGAGGTCACCGTTGTCCCGCGCCAAAGCGCCCAGGAGCCCACATGAACGAAGCCGCCACCCCGGAAAACGCCGCTGAACAATCCGTCGCCAG
>JBFHEQ010000301.1:0-4696 GCA_041584075.1 Hydrogenophaga sp. | reverse complement strand
GCCACGATGTCTTCCGTGCCGTTGCCGTGGTGCACATCAAAGTCGATGATGGCCACGCGCTTGAGCCCGTGGCGCTGCAGCGCGTACTTGGCGGCCACCGCCACGTTGTTCACAAAACAGAACCCCATGGCCTGGTTGCGGGTGGCGTGGTGCCCGGGGGGACGCACTGCACAGAATGCGTTGGACAGTTCACCAGCGATCACCGCGTCGGTGGCGTCCAGGGCAGCGCCAGCGGCTAGCAGGATGGCATCCCAGGAATGCACATTGATGGACGTGTCCGGATCCACCTGGGCATGGGCCGGGCCGCCAGCCGCGATCTCATCGCGCAGGTTGTCCGACAAACCCCTCAAGCCCGCCACATACATGCGGTCGTGCGCGAGTTCGATGTCGGTCAACGAAGCTGGAGCGGGCTCACGGCGCTGCAAGACAGTGTTCAGACCGCTTGACTTCAAACGTTCCTCGATGGCGTCGAGGCGTTGAGGGCACTCAGGATGACCCCGCCCCATTTCGTGTTGCCAGCAAGCCTTGTGGGTGAAATAGCCGGTGGGCAAACTCATCTGAAATTTACGGTATGGTTCGCGGCATGATTGCCGACTCAAAACTCCAACAATTGCTCGATCAGCTTAACACGGTGATCGTGGGCAAACAGGCCCAGGTGGCCGACTGCGTGGCCTGCCTGCTGGCTGGCGGACACCTCTTGATCGAAGACGTGCCAGGCGTGGGCAAGACCACGCTGGCCCACGCCTTGTCGCGCTCGTTTGGCCTGCAGTTTTCTCGCGTGCAGTTCACGGCCGACCTCATGCCCAGCGATCTGGTGGGCATCTCCATCTATGAAAGGGGTCGCGAAGGTTTCGTCTTTCATCCGGGCCCGGTCTTTGCCCAGGTGCTGCTGGCTGACGAGATCAACCGTGCCAGTCCCAAAACCCAGAGCGCCTTGCTGGAGGCCATGGAGGAAAAACAGGTCACCGTGGAAGGCTCGACCCGCCCCTTGCCCAACCCCTTTTTCGTGATCGCCACCCAGAACCCGCAGGACCAGCTCGGCACCTATGCCCTGCCAGAGTCCCAGCTCGACCGGTTCCACATGCGCCTCTCCCTGGGCTACCCCGACCGGCTGGCGGAACGCGAACTGCTGCGGGGCAGCGACAGGCGCGACATGGTCGAACAACTGGCACCCGTGTTGACGCCTGCGGACCTGACCAGGCTGCAACAGGCGGTGCTGGACGTGCACACCGCCGAACCGGTGCTGGACTACCTGCAGGATCTGGTGGCCGCAACCCGCTCAGGCCGATGGTTCGCACAAGGCCTGTCGCCTCGCGCTGCCCTGGCCGTGGTGCGGGCGGCCAAGGCCCAGGCATTCCTGAGTGGCCGGGACTACGTGGCCCCCGACGACATCTCCACCATCCTGCCGCAAACGGCCGCCCACAGACTGGTCCCGGTGAGCGACGCGGGGCGTGGCTCGGTGGAACAGGTCCGTGCCATGATCGAAGCGGTCCCTCTGCCGTGACCCTTGGAACCCAAGTCCACGCGCGCTGGTCCCCTTGACGAGCCCTCGCATGTCTTTGCCTGAAACCATGCGGCTCGCGCACCGCTTCAACCCGCTGCCATCCATGCGCAGGCAGGTGCAACAGTGGTTCCTCAACCGCTTGCCGCCCACCGATACGCTGACGCTGACACAACGCAACGTCTACATCCTGCCCACCCGTGCCGGCTGGATGCTCGCGATCACGCTGCTGCTGTTGCTGGTGGGCAGCATCAACTACCAACTCAACCTGGGCTACCTGCTCACCTTTTTGCTGGCAGGCTGCACCGTCGTGGGCATGCACGCCTGCCACGCCAACCTGCGGGGGCTCACACTGCACCTGGTGCCTCCCTTGCCGGTCCATGCCGGTCAAGCCGTGGCCCTGGAGGTCCGCCTGTCCAACGACCGCAAGAAGCCGCGGCACGGCATCGGGCTGGGCGTCAAAACAGAGCGCCGCTCAACCGAGGACCAACTGGCCTGGGCCGATGTACCGGCCCAGGCCAGCGAATTGCTGCACGTGGCCTGGGCCCCCGCGCGGCGCGGGTTGCACGCCCTGCCCGCCCTCACGGCCGTCACCCTGTTCCCCTTGGGCACCTTCCGCGTGTGGACCGTCTGGCGACCGCAGGCCACGGTGCTGGTGTATCCCGCGATCGAAGCAATGGCCCCGCCATTGCCAGCAGGAGACCCCCAACCCGGCCACACCGGCGCCGCCCGGGCACAAAGCACCGGAGAATTTGACGGCGTGCGCGCCTACCGGCGGGGCGACCCCCAGAAGACCGTGGTCTGGAAGCGGGCGGCCCAGAGCCTTTCGGCAGGTCGCGACGATCTGGTCAGCCGCGACACCTTGTCCGCGCAGCGCCAGCAACTCTGGCTTGACCACGCCCAGTGCGGTACCGCCGATCTTGAAGCCCGGCTGTCGCGTTTGGCGGCCTGGGTCTTGATCGCCGAACGGCTGGAACTGGACTATGGTTTGCGACTGCCCGGGCGCAGCATCCCACCTGGACAAGGCGCCAGCCACAAAACCCGATGCCTGGAGGCCATGGCACTGTGCTGAAGCCGCCAACCCACCCCATGTCCAGTCAGGGCCGGTCAACACCGGTGGCGCAAGCCTGGACAGCCCGATTGCACAACCTGCCCCGTGACACGCGGGACACCCTGTTCCTGCTCGCAGTGATCGGCTGGGTGGTGTTGATGCAGGTGGGCCACATTCCATGGTGGTGCACGGCACTGACCGCCGCCGTCCTCACCTGGCGCAGTGTTTTGACCCTGCGCGGACAGCCGCTGCCCGGATGGACCTGGCGCATGGGGCTGCTCGCACTGACTTTGGGCGCGACCTGGCTCACCCATGGCACTCTTTTGGGGCGCGACGCCGGTGTGACCCTGATTGTTGTCTTGCTGGCCCTCAAGACGCTGGAGCTCAGGGCACGACGGGACGCCTTTGTGGTCTTTTTCCTGGCGTTCTTCACCCTGCTGACCCACTTCTTCTACTCCCAGTCCCTGCTCACGGCAGCCGGCATCCTGATCGCCTTGCTGGGTTTGCTGACGGCGCTGGTGAATGCCCACATGCCTGTGGGGCGTCCGCCGATTGCCCAATCCGCCCGTTTTGCGGCCAGCATGACCGCCATGGGCGCACCCATCATGCTGGTGCTTTTTCTGCTCTTCCCCCGGTTTGCACCTTTGTGGGGCATTCCCAGCGACGGAATGACGGGGCGCAGCGGACTGTCCAACACCATGCGGGTGGGAGAAATCGCCAATCTGGTGCTGAGCGAAGACGTGGCTTTTCGCATCGCGTTTGATGGTGAGGCGCCACCTCAGCGTGACCTGTATTTCCGGGGCCCGGTTCTGAGCGACTTTGATGGGCTCGACTGGCGCCCACTCCGTTCGGGCTTTCGGCGCCAGCAGGCGCTGAGCGCCAACCTGACGGTTGAAGGTGAGCCCATTCGCTATGAAATCACCATGGAGCCCAACAACCGTTCCTGGTTACTGACGCTCGATGCCGCCAGCGAGCCGCCTGAATTGCTCGGCCGAAGGACCTATCTGACACCCGAGCTTCAATGGCGCACGGATGGCCCGTTTAACGAACGGGTTCGATTCAAGGCACAAAGCCACACACGCTTCCGCCACGGGCCAGAGAGTCAGGTGCTGGCACTGCAAGACCTGGTTGAACTGCCACCGGGCTTCAACCCGCGCACCCTGACGTGGGCCCAACAACTGCGCCGCACATACGGTTCAGGTCTAAGCGCCGCGCCCACGATCGTTGACGCGGTGATGGACCATCTGCGCACTGGCGGCTACACCTACACTTTGGAGCCTGGGGTTTATGGCCGCCATACGGCAGACGAGTTCTGGTTCGATCGACGCGAGGGATTTTGCGAGCACATCGCCTCCAGCTTTGTGATCCTGATGCGGGCGCTCGACATCCCGGCCCGCATCGTCACGGGCTACCAGGGCGGCGAGCAAAACCAGGTCGCGGGTTACTGGACCGTGCGCCAAAGTTATGCTCACGCATGGGCGGAGGTCTGGCTGCAAGGCCAAGGCTGGGTTCGAGTCGACCCGACATCAGCCGTTTCACCTGGACGCACTGGCGCCTTCGAGCGCTTGAGCGCACCCGACGGCGCCTTCACCGGCGCGCTCAAGAGGCTCAACCCCACATTGGCCGCCCAGATGAGGGCGATCTGGGACGCGGTCAACAACCGCTGGAACCAATGGGTGTTGAACTTCACCCAAGGCGAACAACTCAACCTGTTGAAATCGCTGGGATTCGAAACACCAAGCTGGACCGATCTGGCCTATGTATTGATCGGCGTGGTGGTGGCGGTCAGTCTGGCTGGCGCTGGCTGGACCCTGTGGGAGCGGCAACAGCACGACCCCTGGCTGCGCCTCCTGCAAAAAGGCCGAAGCCGGCTGATAGCGTCGGGACTGCGTGTGCCTCCCCAGCAGACCCCCCGTGCGCTGGCCACGCAGGTGCGACAACATTTTGGCGACTCCCCTTTCACCCAAAGCGTGACGCGATGGCTGATCCAGCTGGAAGCGCAGCGCTACAACCCCCGCGCCACGACCACGATGGCTACACTGCGACGTGACTTCCAGAAGATTCAGTGGCCCAAAGGACCCGTTATTTGAAACCCCTTGCTCCATTCCTGCCCAGGCAGCTGACCCGCCTGACCACCACTTCAG
>JBFHEQ010000300.1:0-4709 GCA_041584075.1 Hydrogenophaga sp. | reverse complement strand
GTCAGGCCTTGCTGTTTGATCTGGAGGCACGCCAGTTCTACGTGTTGGGACTGGTGCTGCAACCCCAGGACTTCATTTACCTCGCAGCCCTGCTGGTGCTCTCGGCGCTGGCCCTGTTTTTCTTCACCGCCCTGGCCGGGCGGCTCTGGTGCGGATACACCTGCCCGCAAACGGTCTACACCGAGATATTCCTGTGGGTCGAGCGCCGGCTGGAGGGCGACCGGAGCGCGCGCATCCGCCTTGACGCACAACCCTGGGGCTTGAACAAGATGGCCCGCAAGGGCGGAAAACAACTGGCCTGGCTGTTCATTGGCCTGTTCACCGGCTTCACCTTTGTCGGCTACTTCATCCCCATTCACGCCCTGGCCACCCAGGTGCTGACGCTCCAGGTCGAACCCTGGGCCACCTTCTGGATCGCCTTCTACGGCTTCGCCACTTACGGCAATGCGGGTTACCTGCGCGAGCAGGTGTGCAAATACATGTGCCCCTATGCGCGCTTCCAGAGTGCGTTGATCGACATGGACTCCCTGGTCATCGCCTACGACCCCGGGCGCGGCGAAGCCCGCGGGGCGCGCTCCCGCAAGGCCGACCCCAAGGCCCTCAACCTGGGCGACTGTATCGACTGCACCTTGTGCGTGCAGGTCTGCCCCACTGGCATCGATATCCGCGACGGCCTGCAAAACGAATGCATCGCCTGCGCCGCCTGCATCGATGTCTGCGACGACGTCATGGACAAGATGGGCTATGCCCCGGGACTGATCCGCTACTCCTCGGGCAATGCCATGGAAAAAGGGTGGTCTGCGAAGCAGATGCTCAAGCGTGCGGTGCGGCCGCGCGTGCTCATCTATGGCGCGCTCTTGCTGGTGTTGGGCAGCAGTTTCCTCTGGAGCCTGGGGCACCGCGCAGATTTCCGGGTGGATCTCAGCCGCGACCGGGGATCGCTCGCGCGCATGACCGGTCCCGGCAACATCGAGAACACCTACACCTTGCACATCACCAACAGCGACGAGCGACCCCATCGCTACACCTTGTCGGTCGCGGGTCCCGAAGGGATCCGGCTCGACACACCCAATGAACTGGCGGTGGGCGCGACCAGCGACGGCAAGATGCCCGTGCGCCTCGTGTTGCCAGCGGCCCAGGCACTGGCGATGGCTGGACAAACACTGCCGGTCAGCATCGAGATCCGGCCGGCGGAGGCCAACAGCGTGGGCATCAAGCGCCTGCAATCCACCTTTCTGGTGCCCCGCTGAGGGTCAGCCCCGGCGATTCAGTCCGCGACGGTCCTGGGCAGGCCGGGCAACCAGTTCACGCGCTGCGCACCCGGCCCACCGGCGGATTGTGGTGCCTGCAAATCGGCCAGGGTGATGCCGTCCAACACCTTCAGATAGGCATCCATGGTCTCGCCAAGCACCCCCTTCAGGCGGCAGTGGCCGTTGAGCAGGCAGGTGTTGTGTTCGGCGTCAAAACACTCCACCAGGGTGAAATCGGTCTCGGTGTGCCGGATCACGTCACCGAGCACAATTTCGCTGGCGGGCTTGAGCAGGCGCAAGCCACCGCCCCGGCCCCGGGTGGTCTCCAGCCAGCCCTGGGCTGAGAGCGTCATGACGATCTTGGTGAGGTGGTTGCGCGAAATGCCGTGTGCCTGGGCGATTTCACCCACGGTCGCGGGTTGCTCACGCTCGGCGCAGGCTGCGCAAAACATCAGGACACGCAGGCTGTAATCGGTCCAGTGGGTCAACCGCATGTGAGGTCCTCCAGGGGGGCGCCCATCGTTCTTCTGAATAGCCCGTCTAGTTCCAAGGAAATATGCATATGTCTTGAATTTTATCTTCTAATATATTCATTTCACATGCATCTTTAAGGAAGCACCATGGATCACGTCACCACACGGCCGGCCCAGGACAACAAGGACCGAGCCCACCAGGCCATTGGACAGATCGCCGTCGAACTCCCGGGCGCCACCGCCATCTTCCGCCGTCTGAAGCTCGATTTTTGCTGCGGGGGTCAGATTCCGCTGGCTCAAGCCTGCGAACAAAAGCAGCTGGACACGGGTGCCGTGCTGGAAGAACTGGCCCGTCTCGACCGCCCTGCCGTTGAGTCCCTGCCACAGGCCGCCGGCGAGATGATCGACCACATTCTGGAGCGCTTCCACGCTGTGCACCGCGAGCAACTGCCCGAACTCATCCGCATGGCCCGCCGTGTGGAAGCCGTGCACCGCGACAGCCCCCATGTCCCCAAAGGCCTCGCAGAGCACCTCGAGGCCATGGAGGCCGAACTGCTGGACCACATGGCCAAGGAAGAGACCATCCGATTCCCTGCGCTGCGGCAAGGCGGACAAGGTGGCGTCGACATGCCCATCCAGGTGATGCGGAGCGAGCACACCGACCATGGCCAACAGCTGGAACGCCTGATGGCCCTGAGCAACGACGCCAACCCGCCACCTGGCGCCTGCAACACCTGGCGCGCGCTCTACGCAGGCATTGGGCAGTTCTCTGACGATCTGGTCAACCACATCCACATGGAAAACAACCTCTTGTTCCCCCAGTTTGAAGCACCGCAAGGCTGCGGTTCGGGCTGCGGCTGCGCCTGAGCCCTGGCCAGGACACCAGGGACCCTCTGCCTCACCTCGGCCATGCGCGTCCGGATTCAGGCGGAACCCTTGCGTGCCACGGGCTTGCAGAGAGTCCCTGAGCGGATTGCGCCAGATCAAGCCACACGCGCTTTGACCTGGGTCAACGCCGCCCCGCCGAACCGCTGATAACTTCGCGCCGGCGGGCTTTTTTCCAAAGCCTGCCCTCACCGATGTACCCCCTCATGGCTTCTGAACGCACCCACCCACCCACACCCACCCTCGACCTGGTCTGCCCGGCCGGCAGTCTGCCAGCGCTCAAGGCGGCCGTGGACAACGGCGCCAACTGTGTGTACCTCGGCCTGCGCGACGCCACCAACGCCCGCAACTTTGCGGGTCTGAACTTCGACGATGCGGCCATCGCCAGCGGCGTGGGCTACGCCCACGCCCGCGGCTGCCAGGTTTACATGGCGCTGAACACCTACCCGCAGGCGGCGCAGCCCGAGCGCTGGCAGCACGCGGTCGACAAGGCGGCCAACCTGGGCGTTGACGCCATCATCCTGGCCGATCCCGGCCTGATGGCCTACGCCTGCAAGCGCCACCCCCAGTTGCGCCTGCACCTCTCGGTGCAGGGCTCGGCCACCAACTTCGATGCCATCAACCTGTACCACCAGCAGTTTGGCATTTCGCGAGCCGTGTTGCCGCGCGTGCTCGCGCTGGACCAGGTGCGCCAGGTGATCCAGAAGACGCCAGTGGAGATCGAGGTGTTCGGTTTCGGCAGCCTGTGCGTGATGGTCGAAGGGCGCTGCGCGCTCTCTTCTTACGTGACCGGTGAATCGCCCAACACGCACGGCGTGTGTTCTCCGCCCAAGGCCGTGCGCTGGCAGGAAACGCCCAAGGGGCTGGAGTCGCGGCTCAACGGGGTCTTGATCGACCGCTACGCCGCGGGCGAAAGCGCAGGCTACCCCACGCTGTGCAAAGGCCGATTTGATGTGGAGGAAGACCACAGCTACTACGCCATCGAAGAACCCACCAGCCTCAACACCTTGTCGCTGTTGCCGCAATTGCTGCAGTTCGGCGTGCGCGCCATCAAGATCGAAGGGCGCCAGCGCAGCCCGGCCTACGTGGCCCAGGTGACCAAAGTCTGGCGCGAAGCCATCGACCACTGCCTCGCACAGCCCCAGCACTACACACCCAAGGGCACCTGGACCTCGGCGCTCGACCAGGTGGCCGAAGGCCAGCAGCACACGCTGGGTGCCTACCACCGGCCGTGGAAATGAGCTCCCCCCTGCGCCGCTTCGCGTCTTCCCCCCGGAGGGGGGACGCACCCTGTGGCCTGGCGAAGCCAGTTCCACGGGTGCCCTGGTTGGGACACTTTCTCCGGTGGCGTGGGGGCGACTCCTACTGCGCCGCTTTGCGGCTTCCCCCCAGGGGGACCACGCCTGTGGCCCGGCAATGCCGGTTCCACGGCGTGTGCCGGGTTGGGGCGCGCGCTTCGGCTGCACTGTCTTCACTCCCTCGCCCCTCTGGGGAGAGGGTTGGGGTGAGGGGCGGCGACACCATTTGGATGCACTGAAATGAAACTCTCGCTTGGACCTTTGCAGTACTACTGGCCGCGCCTGACCACCTTCGATTTTTACGAGGCCATGGCGGCCACGGCTGTGGACGTCGTGTACCTCGGCGAAGTGACCTGTTCGCGCCGGCATGAACTGCGCCTGTCCGACTGGCTCGACATTGCCAAACTGCTGCGCGACGCCGGCAAAGAGGTCGTGCTGTCGACCATGGTGCTGCTGGAGTCGGGCGCCGATGTGGGCGCCATGCACAAGATCACGGCACAGACCGATTGGGGCGTGGAAGCCAACGACATGGGTGCGGTGCAAAGCCTGCACGGCCACTCGCGCAGCTTCATCGCAGGTCCCCACCTCAACATCTACAACCAGCCCACCTTGCAATGGATGCACGGCATGGGTGCCACGCGCTGGGTGGCCCCACTGGAAATGCCCAAAACCGATCTCGCCTTGATGCAGGCCTCGCGCCCGGACGGACTGCAGACCGAAGTGTTCGCCTGCGGTCGCCTGCCCCTGGCTTTCTCGGCACGCTGCTTCACCGCGCGCCACTGCAACCTGCCCAAGGACGACTG